>JBBIHD010000044.1:9380-12567 GCA_037447195.1 Nitrospirota bacterium
TTCATCATGACCGCCAAAAAAACGAGCAGCGAGAAAAAAGGGAAGGTGATGGAGAAGGCCAAGGCCCTGTTCCGGTCCGGAAAGGAGCGCGTGCAGGCCGTTGACCTGGGCACGGCCGTGGATGCCGTGGGCCGGGGGGCGGAAAAGGCGACAGCAAAGGCGCTGATCCTGGCGAAGCGGATGTCGGTGCAATACAAGATCTCCGAGCAGCGCCGAAAGCTTCAGTCGCTGCTGGCAGAGCTCGGGGGAAGGGTCTATGACATCACGAAGCGGAACCCTCAGGCGCTGAGCGCGAATGATCCGGATATCATGAAGCTGGCGGGCAAGATCAGGGATGCGGAGAAAACCCTGATGGCGCTCGAGGAAACGGCCGGCGCGCTGAAGAACCGGGAAGGCGCCCGATGACACAGAGCGGCATTACGCTTCGGCGCGATGTCCGGGAGAAGATCTCCGCGATCGGCGAGGCCGACATCCTGGTCGGGATCCCGAGCTATAACAATTCACGCACCATCGGCCATGTGGTCAAGGCGGCGCAGGCGGGGCTGGCCAAGTATTTCTCCGGCCGGAAGGCCATCTTGGTCAATTCCGACGGCGGCTCCTCGGACGGCACGATCGACGTGGTGCATGCCACGACGATCAACGACATGAAGTCGATCCTGCTCGCCCACCGCGTCGAGCCCCTGTTCAAGATCTCCACGCCCTATCACGGCATTCCCGGCAAAGGAAGCGCCTTTCGCACGATCTTTCAGATCGCCGAAGCGCTGAACGTAAAGGCCTGCGCCGTGGTGGATTCTGATCTGCGGAGCATAACGCCGGAATGGGTCGAGCTGCTGATCAAGCCGGTGCTGGACGAAGGATTCGACTATGTCGCCCCGCTTTACCACCGCCACAAGTACGACGGGACCATCACGAACAGCATCATCTACCCGCTGACGCGGGCGCTGTACGGCAAGCGCGTGCGCCAGCCCATAGGCGGGGATTTCGGGTTCTCGGGCCGGCTCGCAACGTTCTATCTCAGCAAGAACGTGTGGGAAACGGACGTTGCTCGCTACGGCATCGACATCTGGATGACCACGACGGCCATGGCCAACGATTTCAAGATCGCCCAGTCGTTCCTCGGCGCCAAGATCCATGACCCGAAGGACCCCGGCGCGGACCTGAGCGCCATGCTGTATCAGGTCGTGGGCGCCACGTTCGATCTGATGGAAACCTATACCGACGTCTGGCGAAGGGTGAAGGGCTCCGAGCCGGTGCCCACCTACGGCTTCGAGTATGCCGTCGGGCTTGAGCCCATCACGGTCAATCTCGAGCGGATGATCGAGATGTTCCGGCTCGGCCTGCGGGAGCTGGGCGGCATGTGGAAGGGCGTCCTGCCTCCTCCGGTGCTCGACGTCCTGGCGCGCGCGGCCGGACATTCAGCCGATGCCTTCCATATTTCCGATGATGTCTGGGTGGACATCGTGTACGGGTTTGCGCTGGCGGCGCATAAGAAACAGATGAACAGGGAGCATCTCCTGAAATCCCTGACACCCCTGTATCTCGCCAGGACGGCATCCTTTGTCGTGGACACGCGGGAAAGCGGCGCTGCCGAGGTTGAGAAGAAGATCGAGGGGCTGTGTGAGCGGTTCGAGGAGAAGAAGGAGTTCCTGGTCAAGAATGTGAAGTGACGAGAGGGGGCACCGATGGGCAACTTTATCGACAAGATCTTCGTCATGCCGCTGCAAAGCTTCGGAGAGAAGCTGGTGAAGTTCCTTCCCGACCTGCTGAGCGCCGTGCTGATCCTGGTCGCGGGCTTCGTGCTGGGGCTGCTGCTGAAGGCGGCGCTGGTCCGGTTCTTTCGCGCCATCGGCCTCGACCGTTTCTCGCAGCGTTCGGGCGTCATGGCCGCGCTCCAGAAAGGGGGGATACGGGAGCCTGCCTCGCTGCTCCTGTCCAGGCTTTTCGCCTGGCTCGTCATTATCAGCTTTTCCATCCTCGCGATGCGAGCGCTCAAGCTGGTGGAGATCGACCGCATTCTGGAGCGGTTCCTGCTGTATATACCCAGCGTGTTCATTGCCGGCGTCATCATCCTCTTCGGGTATATTCTGGGCAACTTCCTGGGGAGGGCGGCGCTTATTGCCGCGGTGAATGCAGGCGTGAAAGTATCGGGGCTCATCAGCCGTCTGGTCAAGATCACCGTGTTTCTGCTCGCCACGACCATGGCGCTCGAGCAGCTCGGGATCGGCAGCGGTACGATCGTCGTCGCCTTTGCCATCATTTTAGGCGGCCTGGTGTTCGCGTTCGCACTTGCCTTCGGCCTGGGCGGGAAGGAGATCGCGAAGAACTATCTGGAGAAGCGCCTCAAGGGTGACGAAACAAAGGACGAAATCAGCTATTTATAGCGCAGAGAGGAGGGGTGCAGCCATGGCCTGTGGAAAATCCGGCAAGGCAGGATCGAAATGCGGTACAAAAAAGACCGCGAAGAAAAAGACAGCAAAGAAGAAATAGAAGGCGCATTCCAGCCATGGGGGGCTGCCAGGCCCCTCATGGCGCTGTTTTTGCTGTTCCGGGCTGCACACTCCACAACCGGAGGCGCCCCGAGGCCAACCATCATCTGTTTCGCTGGATGCAAGCCAATTCCCTTCGTGTATATCTTTCATGAAAACCAGCCCCACTCCTGTGCGTGATATGATAATCAGACGAGCTGCTCCGGCAATAAAAATTGACATTTCTCAGGTGCTGTGTTAGAAACAGCAATCTCCGGGAGGGCAAAAAGGCGCATGCAGACGGGAGTCATTGTCCTATTTCATGGAAGCCGGGCAGGCGACGCGGAAGCTGCGGCCCGACGGCTCTGTGAAGACGTGGAGCGGCAGGTTGGCCAGGGTATGGTCGAGCCCGCCTATCTCCAGCATGCCCGGCCGGGCCTCGCCGATGTCGTTGATGCTCTCGTGCGCCGGGGGGCCGGGCGGGTCATCATCGTGCCATTCTTCGTGCTGCCCGGCGCCCACGTGGCCGGAGACATACCGGAGCTGATCGAAAAGGCCCGGAAAGAGCATCCGGGGACGGAGTTCATCGTGACGGACCACGTCGGCGCCCATCCGATGATGGCGAAGATCGTGGCAGAGCTTGTTGGGAAGAGTAATGCGGAGTGCCCCGCAAGCGGGACAGGCTCCGTGCGGAGTGCGGAATAGAAAAATACCAAGATCCT
>JBBIHD010000045.1:0-12516 GCA_037447195.1 Nitrospirota bacterium
CATCCCCGTGTCCTGCATCTCTTCCGCATGATCATTGATGCACGGAACAGCCTTGCCGCCGTCCATTCCCTTGCCCGCGGAAAAGAAAAGGCGATCGCGCTTCTTTCCGGCGGCCTTGTGCGGAAGGAACAGTTCGTCGCTCTTCTGGCAAAAAAGGACGGGCCCGGCCTTGGCTGGCTCATCAGCCGGGCTGCGGGCATTCAGGTGGATGCCGACGATCCCTCAGGCGTCGAGACCGCCTTTTATCGGGCCATAACCCGCAACCTGCGGCATGGCCGCTGGGATGATCCGCAGGCCGGAGCGATCCTCCACTATCTCTGGTCGCGAAGCATGGAGGCCATGAACCTGAGCACGCTGCTGTACGGCAGGGAGCTGGAGAGGGAGACGGTCCTTGCAGAACTGGTGATGTAAGGGAGTGCGTTAAGAATGACGCGGAGAGAGGGAGACTGGTTGACGGGGTGATGAGTGCGGAGTTCGGAGCTATAGCATAAAGCAAGGAGTAGAGCGCTGAGTCCGACCCCATGCACCATGCGCTTTGCCTATACCCTCTGCCTTCTCCGTGTCTCCGTGCCTCCGTGGTGGATTCCGGGCTTATGTGATTCTCAATCAATGAAAAAGATGGTCTTCATAACGACCGCTGACGCCGAGTACGGCTTCCTGCTCGGCGGAGCGCCCCAGGTCATTGCTGAACGGTCGCAGGCCGATGTCGCGCTCCGTTCGGCCCTGAGCGATCCCGACATGGGCCTGGTCATCATCGACGAACGGCTGTTGTCCCCGAAGGCCGGTGAAGCTGCAGAAGAAGGCATCAGCCCGCAGCGGCTGCGACGGGTTGAACAGGACTGGGAGGGCGTGCTGCTTGTCCTGCCTGCCCCGGAGCGTCCGCAGGATGCGGCCGAGGACTATGCGACCCGCCTGATCAGGCAGGCCATCGGGTATCATGTGAGGATCACCCTGTGAACGGAAGGATCATTGGCATAGCAGGCCCCACCGTATCAGTGGACCTGCCGGGGCTGAAGCTCTATGAGCGGGTCTACGTGGGCCACGCCATGCTGACCGGCGAGGTCGTACGCCTGGAGCGGAAACGCGCCGTGGTCCAGGTATACGAAGAGACGCGCGGCCTTGCCGTGGGCGAGCCTGTCAAGGGCGCCGGCACGCCGCTCATCGTGCGCCTGGGGCCGGGACTGCTCGGCGGAATGTTCGACGGCCTGCAGCGGCCTCTTGAGCGGCTGCGCGATGACATGGGGCCCTTCATCACGGCAGGAAAGGAACTATACGCCCTGGACTATCTGAGGCCATGGCGCTTCCAGCCGGCAATGAAAAAGGGCGACCTCGCGTCCCTCGGGACCATTATCGGCCACGTGGAAGAAGGCGCCTTTCAACATGCCGTCCCCTTTACCCGGCAGCAGGAAGGGACCATCTCGACCATGGCGGGCGGAGACATCTGCCTCGCTGATGCCCTGGGAACGCTCGAAGATGGTACGGACATCGCCGGGTGCCACGAGTGGCCCGTACGCGCGCCCCGTCCCTTCAGGCGCAAGCTCCCGTCAACAGAACCGATGGTCACAGGCCAGCGAAGCATTGACTTCCTCTATCCCCTCGCCCGCGGCGGAACCGCGGTCATACCCGGCGGGTTCGGCACAGGCAAGACCATCCTGGAGCAATCCATCGCCAAGTTCGCCGACGTTGATATCGTCGTCTACGTGGGCTGCGGCGAGCGGGGAAACGAGATGGCGGACCTGATCGAGGAGTTCCGTGAGCTAAAGGACCCCTGGACGGACCGAAGGCTCATGGACCGCACCATCCTGGTAGTGAACACCTCCAACATGCCCGTAGCTGCCCGGGAGGCCTCCATTTTCACGGCCGTGACCATGGCCGAATATTACCGGGACATGGGCTATCACGTCCTGTTCCTTGCCGACAGCCTGTCGCGCTGGGCCGAAGCGCTGCGGGAGATATCCTCTTCCCTCGAGGAAATGCCCGGTGAAGAGGGGTATCCCACCTATCTGGTCTCGCGGCTGGCGGGCTTCGTTGAGCGCGCCGGCGTGGTCGAGACACTAAGCGGGGCCGTAGGCTCGCTCAGCATGATCCTTTCCGTCTCCCCGCCGGGCGGCGATTTCACCGAACCGGTAACGCAGGCCTGCCTGCGCACGGCCGGGACGTTCCTGATGCTCGACACCTCCCTTGCGCACCGCAGGCAATTCCCGGCCATAAACTGGTTCCAGAGCTATTCCCTCCATGAACAGGAGATCATGGAACATTTCACCCGCACCGTCTCGCCCGCATGGGAACAGTCGGCGCGCCGGTGCCGAAGACTTCTGAAAGATGCGGAAGCATTGCGTGAGGTTGCCGAGATCGTGGGCGCCGAAGGGCTGCAGGACGCGGACCGGCTGGTGATGCACACAGCCGAGATGATCAGGCGGGATTTCCTTGGCCAGAACGCCTACAGCGACGACGCGTTCTCTCCGCCTGAAAAGACGCTGAAGCGCATCAGCGGCATCATTGCCTTCCATGAAGATGCATTGAAGAAACTGGAAGCTGGAACAGGACTGGAGGAGGTCCTGGCAAGCTCGGAACGCGGAGTGCGGAATGCGGAATGAAAGACCCTGGCCGTTTCGCGCCTGAAAAACCATGAGACTGGCTGAGCACATATACCGTACCATCTCGACCGCCGCAGGTCCGCTGCTGTTCCTGGAGAATATCCAACAGGCGCGGATCGGTGAGATCGTGAGCGTGCGCGCGCCCGACGGCAGGACCACGGAGGCCGAAGTGCTCGAGATCGCCGGCGGGACCGTGCTGCTCGAGGTCTACGGCGAGACCCGGGGCCTGGACATCGCCAAAACCACGGTCACGTTCACCGACGCGGTGCGCAAGGCTCCCCTGGCGCCTGACATGCTGGGACGCGTGTTCACCGGATCCTTCGCTCCCCGAGATGACCTCCCCTTGTACGTGCCCGATGTCTGGAAATCCGTGTCCGGGGCGCCCATCAATCCTGCTGCACGGGCCCGGCCCGAGGAGTTCATAGAGACCGGCCTCTCATCCATCGACTGCCTCACGACGCTGGTCAAGGGCCAGAAGCTGCCTGTCTTTTCGTGCGCGGGGCTGCCGTCCAGGGAACTGGTTGCCCGCATCCTGCGCCAGGCGCGTCTCGGAGAGGCCGGGCGCGAGTTCGCCGTCGTCTTCGCGGCTCTGGGACTCACCTTCCGGGAGTATTCATTCTACCTCGAAGCGATCGGGGCGATGACAACGGGCTTCGTTGCCTTTGTGAACATGGCCGACGAACCGGTAATGGAGCGGCTGCTCGCTCCCCGCTTCGCCCTCACGACGGCCGAGTACCTGGCCTTCGATCTTGGCATGGACGTGCTGGTGGTAATCACCGATATGACCAACTACTGCGACGCGCTGCGCGAAGTGTCCACGGCCCGCGAAGAGCTTCCCGGCAGGCGGGGATATCCAGGATATCTCTATTCGGACCTGGCGTCCCTCTTCGAGCGTGCGGGCAGGATCCAGGGCATGAAGGGCTCCGTGACCATGCTGCCCGTGGTGACCATGCCCGAAGACGACATCACGCATCCCATCCCGGACCTGACGGGCTATATCACGGAAGGACAGATCGTGCTCTCCCGCGATCTTCACCAGAAAGGCGTCTTTCCGCCCATCGACGTTCTGCCCAGCCTGTCACGGCTGATGCAGCGCGGCATCGGCGAAGGTCACACCCGCGAAGACCACCGGAAGGTCGCCAATCATCTGTATGCTTCCTATGCCAAGGGGCGCGAGTTGCGGAGGCTCGAAGCCATCGTGGGGCGCGATGGCATGACCGAAAGGGACCGGACCATGCTGGACCTTGCCGATGCCTTTGAGCGGGAGTTCGTGCACCAGGGAGAGGAGCGGCGAACGATCAGCGAAACGCTGGACCGCGGGATCGGCCTCTTGCAAAAATTCGGCGTTGACGTACAATGACTGAGGAGCTTGAACTGATAATACTATGGACACGGATACACACGGATGCACGAGGATACAATACACCGCAGAGGGCATGGCGCATGGCGCAAAATTCTTAACCCTATGCGCTTTGCCCTATGCACTATGCTTCATTTTTCAATTACGGCCAAAGGCCGTAATCCCGGGGAGGAATCATGATCAAATATAACGGCGTGAACCATCTTGCCATGGCCACGAACGACATGGACGGGACGATCCGGTTCTGGCGCGACCTGCTGGGCATGCGGCTCGTGGCGGGGCTTGGCCGGCCCGGTTACCGGCACTACTTCTTCGAGGTATCGGACCGCGACATGATCGCCTTCTTCGAGTGGCCTGACGTGAAGCCCGTCGAAGAGAAAGAGCACGGCAGGCCCGTGAAGGGGCCCCATATCTTCGACCATGTGGCCTTCGGCGTCGAGACCGACGACGACCTCTGGCAGCTCAAGGACCGGTTGACGGCGGCGGACATCTGGGTCTCCGAAGTGATCGACCACGGGTTCATCCATTCCATCTATGCCTTTGATCCCAACGGCATTCCCATCGAGTTCAGCCATGCCGTGCCGGACCGCAATGTGCGCGAAACGCCTGTCATGGCGGACAAAAGCCCCACTCCGGGAGCAAAGGAAGGCGCTGAACCCCTGCCGGACAAGTGGCCGAAGGTGACGGAGCCGACGCCACAGCAGGACCGGAAGGTCTATCCCGGCGCAGGAAGCGAGCTGTTCCATGGGAAGAAATAATTAAACCTGAAAAGGGCTGTTGTAACCTATTGAACAGGTAATGCAGCATAAGGCAAAGCGCATAGGGTCTAAAACTCTTTGCGCCATGCACCATGCTCTCTGCAGCCGCAAGATCTCCGTGTTTATCCGTGGCCAAAGTCTGATAAAATCGTAAAAACTCAGATGTAACCACAGAGCCACGGAGGTCACAGAGAAAACCCTTAAATTTTCGAGACGTTTTTCTCCGTGTCTCTGTGTCGACCTGGTGGATTTTGACTTTTTACGAGGTCATCTTATTTACGCAATGTCAAAAGGGTATTTCAAATGAGGCTGAGGAAAGCCGTAAGGGATCAGGCGTCAGGGGGCATAGGAGATTCTACGCCAGGTGTTTTGCTCTTCCGCTTCACCGTAGCACTCCCTTTACCCTTCACGCCTGAGGGCCTCTTATCCTCGTAGTTCCCGGAACTTCTTGATCATGGCCGGGATGACCTCGTTCACATCGCCCACTATGCCGTAGGTGGCCACGCTGAAGATGGGCGCGTCGGGGTCCTTGTTGATCGCTATGATCACATCGGCGGAGGACATGCCGGCAACGTGCTGGATCGCACCCGAGATGCCGGCGGCGATGTACAGCTTGGGGCATACGGTCTTGCCGGTCTGGCCCACCTGGTGCGAATAGGCGATCCACCCCTCGTCAACGGCCCCCCGCGTGGCGGCAACAGCGCCGCCGAGCACCTTGGCCAGCTCTTCGAGCATGGCGAAGTTCTTGGCGCTTCCGAGGCCCCGTCCTCCTGCCACGATGATGTCCGCTTCGCAGATGTTCACCGTCGAGGTCAGCTCTTCCACGGTCTTCAGGACCTTCGTGCGAGCAGCGCCGGACTGGGTGAACGTGACGTCGATGACCTCGCCTTTCCGCGAGGCGTCGCGCGGCGCCGGTTTCATCACCTTGTGGCGCACCGTGGCCATCTGGGGCCGGTGGTTCGGCGTCACGATCGTGGCCATGATGTTGCCGCCGAAAGCGGGCCGCGTCTGGTGCAGGTGGCCGGTGGCGGCGTCGATATCGAGCATCGTGCAGTCCGCGGTCAGGCCCGTATACAGCGTTGAAGCGACCTTGGGGAAGAACGAGCGGCCGATGGCCGTGGCTCCGGCCAGGATGATCTCGGGCTTGTGCTGCTTCGCCAGCGTCGTGAGCACGGCGGCATAGGAATCGTCGTTGAAGTCCTTCAGCGCCGCATCATCCGCCACATACACGATGTCCGCGCCGTGGGCGATAAGCTCCGGTGCCTTGTCTTTGATGCCCGAGCCGATGAAGACGGCCGAGAGCCTGGCCTTTTTCTTGTCGGCAAGCTTCCTGCCTTCGCCGAGAAGCTCCAGCGAGACGCTGGCAACATCGCCCTTATGCTGCTCGGCGAAGACCCAGACGCCCTGGTAGGCGGAAAGATCGGCAGCGGGCTTTGCCGCCTCCGCCGTCCGGTCAATGGCCTGGAACTCGCAGGCTTCCACGCAGGCGCCGCAGACCGTGCAGGCCTCGGTGATGTACGCCTTGCCGTCCCGCATCTCGATGGCCGCGAAGGGGCATGCGGAGACGCAGGTCTCGCAGCCTGTGCATTTTTCCTCATTGACCTTAATGCTCACGTCCTACTCCTCAAAAAAATATATTAAGCCACAGAGAGCGAAGGGGAAAGCGGAAATGGCGAGATAAGTCAACCGATGTCAACACTCCGCATTCCGCACTCCGCATTACAAAAGCGATTGTTCCTTCAATTTTGCCGCAGCAGCGGCGACCTGCTCCTCGATGCTGCCGGAAAGGATCTCACGGTTGCCGCGGGGAGCCGGCGGAAAGATGCGCACGACCTGGGTGGGCGAACCCTTCAGGCCGATCCTGGCATCGTCAGCGCCGATGTCCTTTGCGTTCCAGGCCGTGACGGTCAGGTTCTTTGCCTTCATTTTGCCCTTCAGGGAGGGAAGGCGGGGTTCATTGATCTCTTTCACGACGGTGATCAGCGCCGGCAGGGAGGTCTCCACGACGTCGTACCCTTCGTCCATGAGGCGTTCGGCTATCATTTTCTTCCCCTCGACCTGCTCGATCTTCCTGATATAGGCGACAAAGGGGATGTCGAGCATGTCGGCCGTCTCGGGCCCCACCTGGGCGGTGTCGCCGTCGATGGCCTGTTTGCCGGCGATCACGAGATCATAGGCGCCGATCTTTCTGATGCCGGCAGCGAGGGCGTACGAGGTGGCCCAGGTATCGGCGCCGGCAAAGGCGCGGTCAGACAGGAGCACGGCATCGTCCACACCCATGGCAACGGCCTGCTTGAGGGCCTCAGCGGCCTGGGGCGGCCCCATGGTCATGGCCGTTACCTTGCCGCCGTGCTTCTCCCGCAGGCGCAGGGCCTCCTCGATGGCATACATGTCGAAAGGGTTGATGATGCTCGGCACGCCGTCGCGGATCAGGGTGTTCGTCTCGCGGTTGATCTTCACCTCTGCCGTGTCGGGAACCTGCTTGACCAAAACGATAATGTTCATGCAATGTTCTCCAAAACGAAAAGCCGTATTAACCACGGATAAACACGGTAAGGCGTAAAATCCGAAATTCTTTACCGTGACTATCTGTGTTCATCCGTGGTTCCGAAAATTATTTCGCCCGCGATGCTTCCTTGATCATGTCCAGCGCGATCACGTTCCGCTGGATCTGGTTCGCGCCCTCGTAGATCTGGAGGATCTTGGCGTCGCGCATCATCTTCTCGACGGGGTATTCCTTCATATAGCCCGACCCGCCCATCACCTGAACGGCGTCCGTCGTGACCTTCATGGCCGTGTCCGTGGCGAAGAGCTTTGCCATCGCGGAGGCGCGCGAGAAGTCCTTTGCGCCGTTGTCCATCATGCGGGCCACGGCATAGACGAGCGCACGGGCCGCCTCGGTCTGGGTCTGCATATCGGCCAGCAGATGCTGGACCGCCTGGAAGGACGTGATGGGCTGGCCGAACTGGACGCGACCCTTCGCAAATTTGATCGCCTCGTCGATGGCGCCCTGGGCCACGCCCACGCCCTGGGCTCCCACGCCGGCGCGGGAGCTGTCAAGGGTCTTCATGGCGACGATGAATCCCATGCCCTGCTTCGCGATCAGGTTCTCCTTGGGGATGCGGCACTCATTGAAGATGAGCTCCGTGGTGGACGACGAGCGAATGCCCATCTTGTTCTCTTTCTTGCCGAAGGTAAAGCCCGGGGTGCCCTTTTCGACAACGAAGGCCGAGGCGCCGCGGGGGCCCTTGGTCTTGTCGGTGATGGCGATGATGGTATAGATATCGGCCTCGCCGCCGTTGGTGATCCACTGCTTCGTGCCGTTCACCACGTACTCGTTCCCTTCAAGCCTGGCCGTCGTCTGGATGCCGCTGGCGTCGCTGCCCGCGTTCGCTTCGGTCAGGCCGAAGGCGACGAGCTTTTTGCCCGTGGCGATGTCGGGCAGGTATTTCTTCTTCTGCGCATCGGAGCCGAACAGCAGGAGGGGATAGGTGCCGAGCGCGTTGGCGGCGTAGGTGGTAGAAACGCCGAGGCAGGCCTTCGACAGCTCCTCGATGGCGATATAATAGTCAAGATTTCCCTTGCCAAGCCCGCCGTATTCTTCGGGGATATAGAGGCCGAAGAGGTCGGCCTGGGCGATGGCCTTCATGATGTCCGTGGGAAACTTGTTGTGCTCGTCCAGCTCGGCCCGGACGGGGACGATCTTCTCCTCCGCGATCTGCCGCGCAAGGTCGCGGATCATGATCTGTTCTTCCGTCAGCAAGTAATCCATGAGTTCCTCCGAAAATAAGGTGAGAAAATTGTAAATTGGAAATAGCAAATTGCAAATAGCACAGAAGGCGGTTTGCGCCGGACAATTTACAATTTGCTGTTTACATTTTGCACAGTGCGATGAACGATTTCACCACCGGAGCAGCGCCGAAGCCCAGGTAAGGCCGCCGCCGAAGGCCTCGAGCAGGATCATGTCGTGCTCTTTGATCCGGCCGTCCCGCACGGCCTCGTCCAGTGCCATGGGGATGGAGGCCGCTGATGTGTTGCCGTACTTCTGGATGGTCACCACGACCTTTTCCATGGGCATGTTCAGGCGTTTGGCCATGGCCTGGATGATGCGCAGGTTCGCCTGGTGCGGCACCAACAGGTCGATCTCTTCGGGTTTGACCTTGTTGAACTCCAGCGCTTCCTGGACCACGTCCTCGAGGGCCCGGACCGCCACCTTGAAGGTCTCATTGCCCCGCATCTTGACGTAGTGCATGCGCTGATCAACGGTCTCGCGGCTGGCGGGCAGCCGGGACCCGCCGGCCTCGATATGCAGCAGTTCGGCCATTGATCCGTCGGCATGCATGTGCGTCGAGAGGACGCCGCGCTTGCCCGCATGGCGCTGGATCACTGCGGCGCCGGCCCCGTCGCCGAAGAGCACGCAGGTGGCGCGGTCCTGCCAGTCAACGAAGCGGGACAGGACCTCGGCGCCGACAAGCAGGATGTTCGCGGCCGTGCCCGCCTTGATCAGGGCGCTGGCAACGGAAAGGCCATAGATGAATCCCGAGCATGCGGCATTGATGTCGAGGGCGCCCGCTTTCTTCGCATGCAGTTTATGCTGCAGGATGCATGCGGTATTGGGCATGGCGACGTCAGGGGTCAGCGTTGCGACCAGGATCAGGTCGAGCTCGGACGCGTGCAGGCCCGCGGCCTTGAGCGCCCTGATGCTCGCTTCATAGGCGAGGTCCGAGGTGGCCTCGTGCGCTTCGGCCACCCGCCGTTCCTTGATGCCCGTCCGTTCGGTGATCCATTCATCGCTCGTTTCAATGAGCTTTTCAAGGTCATGGTTGGTTATGACCTTTTTGGGGGCGTAGGAGCCTGTGCCGACGATCCGTGCCTGTATCATTTTATCTTTGCCAGCTCCATATTCCGCTCGATGTCCTCATGAATGTGCTTGTTCACGTCGCTCCTGGCGATCTCGGCCGCCACGCGGACGGCGTTCTTGATGGCCCGGGGCGACGAACGTCCGTGGCTGATGATGCTGACGCCGTCCACGCCGAGGAGGGGGGCGCCGCCGTATTCAGCGTAATCCACCTTGCGTTTGAGCGCCTGGAAGGCCGGCTTCATCATGAAATAGCCGAGCTTGCGGATAAGATTGTCGCCGATGTTCTCCCGGAGGATGGTCCGGATGCTCTCGGCGACGGACTCGGATATCTTCAGCACCACGTTGCCGATGAAGCCGTCGCAGATGATCACATCGGCCTTGCCCATCATCATGTCCCGGCCTTCAACATTGCCGATGAAGTTCAGGGACGTTTCCTTCAGGAGCCGGAAGGCCTCCTTCGTCAGTTCATTGCCTTTCGTTGCTTCCTCGCCGATGGACAGCAGTCCGACCCGCGGGTTGGGGTTCTTCCGGAGGTATTTCGTGAAGACGTCGCCCATGATGCCGAACTGCAGGAGGTGGACAGGCTTGCAATCCACGTTGGCGCCCATGTCCAGGACGAGGCAGGACCCCTTGATGGTCGGCATGAACACGGCGATGGCCGGCCGTTCAACGCCTTCAAGAGCGCCCAGCACGAAGAGCGATGTTGCCATTGCGGCGCCCGTGTTGCCGGCGCTGATCACCGCGACGGCCTCGCCGCTCTTCACGAGGTTGTTCGCCACGCGGATGGACGAGTCCTTTTTCCGCCGGAAGACCGTGGACGGCGAATCATGCATGTCCACGACCTGGGAGGCGTTGCGGACCTCGATGGGGAGCGATCTCGCTGCAGGATGCTTGCGCAGCTCCTCTTCGATCGTCTGCTCGATCCCGACGAGAATGACGCCAACGCCGATCTCCCTGGCCGCTTCCACTGCTCCGGCCACGACCGCATGGGGCGCAAAGTCTCCCCCCATGGCATCAACGGCGATTTTTATCATGCAGGCTCCTCGCAAGACAAAAGGCAAAGAGCAATACTGCAGAACCTACAGTAGTAACCCTTTGCCTTGAGGGGAACGGCGTTATATTTCCTGAACAGTGACGATCTCGCGGCCGTTGTAGGTACCGCAGGACATGCAGGCGTGGTGAGGCTTCTTCACTTCCTGGCACTGCGGACAGGTCGAGATGGTGGGCGCCGTGCGGTGCTTGTGGGTCCGTCTCTTGTCTCTGCGGGATCGTGATGTCTTGTATTTAGGATTTGCCATTGTCTTTCCAACGCTCCTTGCCGTGTTATTTCTTGAATAGGTCCCGGAGAACCGAGAATGCCCCTGCCTTACCCCAGCCTTCCGCCTGACAGCCGCACTCGGCGAGATTCCGGTCCGTACCGCAGACCGGGCACAGTCCTTTGCAGTCAGGGCTGTGAAGCGGCACCATGGGAAGGGCGAGCAGGATCTGTTCCTTTATAATAGCGTCAGGGTCGATCTCTTCTCCCTGATAAAATTCCGTGTCCAGCTCCGCCCGTTCCAGCTCATGCTCGGCCTCTTCGCTGATGATCTTCGCCGGTGCCAGGTCGAAGTTCATCTCCGCGGCAACGGCCTGGGGGAACCGGGTGAGGCAGCGGCTGCACTCGATCTCGGCAGTGGCCTGTACGGAGCCGGTCAGGTGAAAAACGCCGCCCCCGACAGGTCTGATGCTGAGCGCTGCTGTAAAGGTTGTTGACGAGCTTCCCTGATCCAAGAGGTCGACGCTGCGGGCGAGCTCGAAGGTCAGCCCTTCATGTGGTATTTCATTGATCTTGATGCCCATGATAATACGCTCGGGGCTGAAAATTGGTGAATTATATAGAGAAGGGCCTGTTTTGTCAAGACAAAACAGGGAGGAAAAAACAAGGCCGGGAAAGGGACGCCTTCCGGAGCCCCCGGGGGGCCTTACGCAGCCGGGCCGGCGGGGCTCCCGGATGATCCATCCTGCAGAGAGGCCGCGGCCAGCCGCCCCTGCTTTTCGTCCACAAAGGCGAGGAGCGTTCCTCCGCCGATGAACAGCAGGAGAAGCGAAAGGATGGCTGCGCGCGGACTGCCGAAGAGCACGCCGGCCAGGCCCATCATGACGGGCCCGATGACGGCGGCGAACTTGCCCAGCATGTTGTAGAAGCCGAAAAATTCAGCCGCCTTGTCAGCAGGGATGATGCGCGCGTAGAGGGAGCGGCTGAGCGACTGGACCCCTCCCTGCACCAGGCCGATGATGATGGCAAGAGCGTAGAACTCGCGGGCGTCGCGCATGAAATAGGCCCACAGGGTGACGAGGCAATAGACGGCTATGGCGATATAGATGCCCGACTTGGCGCCGATCTTCCCTCCCAGCCAGCCGAACACCAGGGCTGACGGGAAGCCGACGAACTGGGTGATGAGCAGGGCCGAGATCAGCTCGGTCCGGCCGAAGCCCAGGGCCCTGCCGTAGTCAACAGCCATGCGGATGACCGTGTCCACGCCATCGATATAGAGCCAGTAGGAGAGGAGGAAGAGGAACACGACCTTCAGGCGGCGAATATGCCGGAACGTGCTGGCGAGCTGCCGGAAGCCCGCTCCGACCATCTGGAGCAGGGAAAGCCGGGCAGGGGCAGGCGGCTCCTTGACTACAAGCAGGAGGGGGACCGTGAAGAGCGCCCACCAGAGGGCCGTCAGCAGAAAGGACAGGCGCACCGCCTCTGAGGCATCGGCAAGGCCGAACTGCTCCGGCCTGAGCGTCATGAGCACGCAGAAGGCGAAGAGCAGTCCGCCGCCCAGGTATCCCAGGGAATACCCCAGGGCCGACACCGCGTCGTACTTCTCCTCCTTCGCGACCGTGACGAGGAGCGAATCATAGAAGATATTCCCGCCGCTGAAGCCGAAGACGGACAGCCCGTAGAGC
>JBBIHD010000046.1:0-5432 GCA_037447195.1 Nitrospirota bacterium
GCTTCTGAAAATTCGCGTCAATTCGCGTTCATTCGCGGCAAAATGCTTTTTTAGGTTTATCAGCCTTGATCCGATTTTATCAGATTTGATCTGCGTCCAATAGTCTTTTTATGGTCAGGATGTGCCGTTGTCATGGCATTTTGAATTCCTTGCCCGCGATGCGCACGGTCAGCACGGGGCAGTGAGATTTGCGCACCACCTTCTCGGCCGTGCTGCCGAAGAGCATATGGTCGATGCCCGTCCTGCCATGGGTGCCGATCACGATCATGTCGGCCTTCTTGTCCTTCGCGGTCTTGATGATCTCCACGAAGGGAACACCCCGCAGCACCAGCGCCTCCACGTCCTTCAATTGCTGTTTTGCCTCAGCCTGCCATTTGTCCATCTCTTTTGCAGCGCTTTTTTGCATATCTTCGACGAGGTCCGCTGCCGAGAGCGACGAAGGAATGTACCATTCAGCGATGCTGATGTCCTGGATGACGTACAGCAGGATGAGCTTTGCCTGGCAGTCCTTCGCCATGGAGACGGCGTATTCCATGGCGGCCCGGGCGCCCTGGGAGAAGTCCGTGGGGAACAGGATCGTCTTGATCAGCATAGGTGCCTCCAGTGAGGGTGGGGAAATGCACGCGAGCAACAGCAAGGGATGATTCAATTCTATCCATGGCTGCAGGCTTTGTCAAACGCAATCCCCCTTCAGCGGCGCCCGGAACAAGCTGAAAAGCTTCGGAAAAAAAGGATTGACAATTATCCTGCGGGCTGTTATAAAGACCGTCTATGCTGCAGGCCACTGAAAAGATATGGATGAACGGCAAGCTTGTCGCCTGGGACGACGCGAGGGTCCATGTGCTGACCCATGCGCTCCACTACGGGACAGGCGTGTTCGAGGGCATCCGCTGCTACAAGGCGGAGGCCGGGTCCGCCGTGTTCAGGCTCCGGGAGCACGTTGACCGGCTTTTTGATTCGGCCCATATCTGCCAGCTCGACATCCCCTATTCGCGCGAGGCGGTGACCGAGGCGATCCTCGAGACCATCAGGGTGAACAAGATCGAGGCCTGCTATATCCGGCCCATAGCCTATATCGGCTACGGCGCCATGGGGATCTTCCCGAAGGAAAACCCCGTGGAGCTGATCATCGCCGTCTGGCCCTGGGGCAGCTACCTGGGCGACGAAGGCCTCAAGAACGGCATCCGCGTCAAGATCTCCTCCTTTGTGCGGCCCCACGTGAACGCCACCATGGTCCGGTCGAAGACTACGGCCAATTACGCCAACTCGCTTCTGGCGAAGCGCGAGGCCCTGCGGGACGGATACCACGAGGCGATCCTGCTCGACACGGACGGCTATGTGGCCGAAGGCAGCGGAGAGAACATCTTCATCGTGCGCAAGGGCTTCATCAAGACGCCGCCGCTCACGGCGATCCTCGAAGGGATCACGCGGGAGACGGTGATGCAGCTCGCCGCCGAGCGCGGCATCCGCGTCGTGGAGGAGCGCTTTACCCGCGATGAGCTGTATCTGGCGGACGAGGCCTTCTTTACGGGCACGGCGGCCGAAATAACGCCGATCCGCGAAGTGGACAACCGGACCCTCGGCGCAGGCAAACCGGGTCCCGTCACCACAGAGCTGCAGAAGGCCTTCTTCGATATCGTTCTTGGCAGGGACAGCCGGCACGAGGATTGGCTCACTTATGTGCGCGAGAAGCAGCCTGCGGTGAAAAAATAGAAGCATTTTGCCACGGATACATACGGATAAACGGCCAAGAGGATTTTCCTCTTCCAATCCGTGTCCATCAGTGTTCATCCGTGGTTGAGTTATCCTCAGTGCCGAAGTGGTGGAACTGGTAGACACGCACGTTTGAGGGGCGTGTGGGGCAACCCATGGGGGTTCAAATCCCCCCTTCGGCACCAATTTTTGCATCGCGCGGGCAGCACGCACCGCAGGAGATAAGTCAGGCCCCAGGGCCTGGCTTATTTTTTTTCTCGCATTCCGCAATGCCGGACGGTATCATATTCCCATGAAATTCTTTTCCTTCACGCATGCAGTCCTGCAGGTCACAGCTCTTGCGGCCGCGGCGATCATCACAACTTCCCCCGTCGCAGCGCAGCCGGCCGAGAAGAGCACGGTCGCGATCATAGCCTCGCCTCTTGCCAATGTGCACAAGGAGCCGCAGTTCAAGTCAGGCCTGCGAACCCAGGTCCTGCTGGGCGATGAAGTGCGCATCCTGGAAAAGCAGGACTACCGCTACCGCATCGCCATCCCGTCCCAGGGGAACACGGAAGGCTGGATCCACCGGGAAGCGCTCCTGATCCCGAAGGACAGCGGCCTTGACTACCTTAATACCGGCAGAAAGCGCATCGTGATCACGGTCCCGAAGAGCCGCGCATTGATCCTGGACCGCACCGGCAATCACAAGGTCTCCCTGTATGCGGGGACCCGGCTGCCGGTCATTGAGACCACCGGCGAAAGCTACAAGGTGCTGTTCCCCGACCGCACGCAGGCCCTTATCAGCGTCCGCGATGCGCGTCCTCTGCAGTCCGTCGAACTTTTTATGAACGAACTTTCACCGCAGGAACTGGCGGCGACGGCAAAGCAGTTCCTGAATGTAGCGCATCTTGACGGCGGCGCCACCACCCAGGGCATGGACACCCAGGGGCTGATCCATGTGGTCTACCGCATCCACGGCATTTCGCTGGCGCCGGACCGCGAGGCCCTGCAGTCCGGCGGCATGCGGGTGCAGAAGAACGACCTGCTGCCCGGCGACGTGCTGGTCTTTCACGGCGAGGGCGAGGGCCTGTACATCGGCAACGGCAGGTTCCTGCACGCGATCCGGAAGCATTCCGTCCAAGCCGGCGGGATCCATGACCGCCGCTATGCAAACGCCCTGCAGTACGGCCTGCGGTTCCTCGGCGCTGATCCGGCCTCAAAAAAGCTTCCCGCCCGGCTCTCGGCCGCAGAGATACTTGTCACCCAGGACCGCGCTGCAGCGCTGCCCCTGGGCAGGCGCATCGCCTACTGGGCAGGGCGCTTCATCGGCACACCCTATGACCCTGATCCGCTGGGCCTCTACGTCCGGTCCAACCGCATTATTACCGACGAGAAGGTTGACTGCATGTACCATACCTTCCGCGCCGTGGAACTGGCCATGACAGACTCGCCTGCCGCGGCCGTGGACAAGGCCCTGGACCTCCGGTTCATCACGAAGGGCAGGCTTGCCGACGGCATCGTCCAGAACTACGATGAGCGGTATCAGTACGGCGAGGACATGGTCTTCGGCGGCAAGTGGGGCAGGAACATTACGTCCGATCTGGGCACGACCGTGCAGATCCCCGGCTCCCGCGGCAAAGATGTTGTGGACATTCTGCCCAAGACGGCGCTCCAGACGGCGGCCCTCCGGTCCCGGCTGCAGGACGGGGACATCATCTACTGGATCAAAGACCCGAAGAAGCGCGTGGTCGGGGAGATCGTTGCGCACCTGTCCATCATCCGCGTCAAGAAAGGCAAGCCCTACGTGATCCACGCCGCAGGCGACAAGGACCGCAAGGACCGGCCCGGCGGCGGCGCGGTAAAGGAAGTTCCCTTCGCCGACTATGTGCTCGCCATGAAGCACATCGGTGCCTTTGTGACGCGGTTCGAAGAATAAGGCAGCATTCCCAGGTTCCCGTTGACAACCCTGCCGCTTCTCTGCTATTCTCAGCTCGAAAAGCCCAATAATTTTTGTGGAGCCCTTTCAGCAGTCCTGCACGAAGCGGGACTAAAGGCGGTATTGAATAATGCGACATCCCGCAGTCCCGCGAGACGCGGGACGGCAGCGGGGTTTCAGCCATGCAGGTCGACCGATCCTGCATCATGCACCCTTCCCCAAGGAGCGTCCATGCTCTCGAAGGTCATCAGCTCTGCGGTACTCGGCATTGACGCCTATCCTGTCGAGGTGGAGATCGACATCACGAGCAGGGGGCTGCCCTTCTTCTCCACCGTGGGCCTTCCCGACGCCGCGGTAAAGGAGAGCAAGGAGCGCGTCCGCGCCGCACTCAAGAACACGGGCTTCGATTTTCCCCTCCGCCAGGTCGTGGTGAACCTCGCCCCCGCGGACATCAAGAAAGAAGGCTCTGCCTTTGACCTGCCCATCGCCATCGGCATGCTGATCGCCGAGGGCGTGCTGACCCAGGAGATGGTGAACGGCTTTCTGATCGTGGGCGAGCTTTCGCTCGACGGCAGGGTAAAGCCCGTGCGGGGGGCCCTGTCCATGGCCGTGCTCGCGAAGAAAGCGGGCTATCGCGGCATGGTGCTGCCCCTGGACAACGCGCAGGAAGCAGCGGTCGTCGAATCCGTTGCCGTCTTCGGCATGCAGACCCTGCCCCAGGTCGTCGAGTTCCTGGCCGGCAGGATCGGCGTGGACGCGGCGCGCATAGACCTCGGCAGCGCCTTTGAGGCCTGCTCCATCTACCAGGAGGACTTCTCCGAGGTAAAAGGGCAGGAGCACGCCAAGCGCGCCATCGAGGTCGCTGCTGCAGGGGGCCACAACATCGTGATGATCGGCCCGCCGGGCTCCGGCAAGACCATGCTGGCGCGGAGGCTTCCGTCCATCCTGCCGCGCATGAGCTTTGATGAGGCCATAGAGACGACGAAGATCCACAGCATCATGGGCCTGCTGGGCAATGGAAAGCCGCTGATCGCCACCCGTCCCTTTCGCTCGCCCCACCACACCGTGTCCGACGCCGGCCTGATCGGCGGCGGCCAGATCCCCAAGCCCGGCGAGGTGAGCCTGTCGCACAACGGTGTGCTGTTCCTCGACGAGCTGCCTGAGTTCAAGCGCAACGTGCTCGAAGGCCTGCGCCAGCCCCTGGAGGACAACCGGGTCACCATCTCCCGGGCCCTCACGTCCCTCACCTATCCCGCGGGCTTCATGCTCGTTGCGGCCATGAACCCCTGCAAGTGCGGGTTCCACGGCGATCCCTTTCACCAGTGCCTCTGCACGCCCCACCAGGTCCAGACCTACCGCTCCAAGGTCTCGGGCCCGCTCATGGACCGCTTCGACATCCATATCGAGATCCCGGCAGTCAAGTTCAGCGAGGTCTCGTCGGACAGGCCCGCCGAGCCGTCCACGAGCGTGCGCGAGCGCGTGACCAGGGCGCGTGAGGCGCAGCAGCAGCGCTTCAACGGCGACGGCATCTACGCCAACGCCCAGATGAAGCCGAAGCACCTGCGCAAGCACTGCCGCATCGATGACGACTGCCAGCGGCTCATGGAGACGGCCATGAACCGCCTGGGTCTCTCGGCCCGGGCCTACAACCGGATCCTGAAGGTGGCCCGCACCATCGCCGACATCGAAGGCAGCGGGAAGATCGCGCAGGAGCATGTGACCGAGGCCATCCAGTACCGCAGTCTGGACCGCAGGGTGAGTTGATCCTGTAAGCGGGCAGTTCCGGCGAAGCAGAGAAAGC
>JBBIHD010000046.1:5482-11796 GCA_037447195.1 Nitrospirota bacterium
GAATGTGATATTTCGTAATTACTCAGGTCAGCCGCTCGCTCTGTCGCTTAGCGTGCTATAAAACGCTGAAACTGAAACAGAACAAGCGCTTATACCCGCAGTGCTTTTGGTCCACGGGCGCGTACACTGCACGCTCACAGCGCCTATCGCTCATGGCTGACCTGAGTACCTGAGTAGTTATGATATTTCTCATAAAGGAGGGCACGGATATGGATGTGAGGACTGAAAGAAAATGGGTCTCTGTGTGTCTCGCAGTCAGCCTGTTCCTTGCGCCGGGCCTGGCAACTGCGCAGGCATCTTTCGGGCGGATCGTGGTATTCGGGACGAGCCTGTCTGACCCGGGCAATGCCTTTGCCCTGACAGGGCTGGCGAACAAACCGCCCTATGATGCTCTGGACCAGCTACTGGTGCCTGACCGGCCCTATGCCCGGGGCGGCCACCACTTCAGCAATGGCGCCACGTGGATAGAGCAGTTCGCCGTGCCGCTCGGTCTTGCAGGCACCGTTCGTCCGGCCTTTCAGGACGCGGGCCGCCACGCCACAAACTACGCAGTCGGCGGCGCCCGTGCCTATGACGACAAGAAGAACGTGAATCTTGGTGTGCAGGTGGAAGCATTCCTGTTCGATTACGAAGGAAACGCGCCCTCCGACGCTATGTATGCCATTGAGTTCGGCGGCAACGACGTGCGGGACGCGCTCGTCGTTTACGCGGCAGGCGGTGACGGCAGTGCCATTATTACCGAGGCGCTGACCAGTGTCGGCAGCGGCATCCAGTCGCTCTATGCCGCCGGAGCGAGGAGCTTTCTCGTCTGGAACGTGCCGGACATCGGGCTGACGCCTGCTCTTCGCGCGCTCGACGCGCAGGCGCCGGGCGCTGCAGCGCTCGCCACGGCCATAACGATGTCGTACAATGAGGGCCTCGACAGCGTTCTGACAATGCTGGGAGGGCTGCCGGGCATCACGATCCGGAAGCTCGACGCCTTTTTCCTGCTGCGCGAGCTGGCCGCCGATCCCTCGGCTTACGGAATGATCTCCGCCGACAGGGCCTGCATCACGCCGAACCTCGCGCCTTATGCCTGTACGCGGCCCGACGAGTACGTCTTCTGGGACGGCCTGCATCCGACGCGTGCCGCTCACGCGATAATTGCGGACCGCGCCGCGCGGGCAACGCAGCAGCGTTGATGTGTGCCCGGAAAAATGTTTTTTCAAATGGCTTTTTATGCTATCATAATGAACAGTTACCATCATGAGAATCCACAGAATACATAAAAGTCGTTGGCAGTGAAGAGAGGCAGATTCAGATGAAGCTTGAAAAGGTTGATTTACCCGAGCAGCTTACGCTGGAAGATTCGGTTATTCTTGAAGGCGATGCTTTGCATATTCTGAGAAAACTGCCCTCTCAATCCGCTCAATGCGTTGTGACGTCACCGCCATACTGGGGCTTGCGCGATTATGGGATTGAGGGACAGATTGGATTGGAGGAAACTCTTCATCAATTCATTAACCGCCTCGTAGCTGTCTTTGCCGAAGTCAGGCGCGTTCTGCGCGATGACGGTATTCTCTGGCTCAATATTGGCGATGGCTATACGAGCGGCAACAGGGGCTATCGGGCGCCGGATAAGAAAAATCCCGCTCGCGCCATGACAGTGCGCCCAGACACTCCGCAAGGACTGAAACCGAAAGATTTGCTCGGAATCCCGTGGCGACTTGCTCTGGCGCTGCAAGACGACGGCTGGTATCTTCGCAGCGATATTGTTTGGCATAAGCCGAACGCCATGCCGGAAAGCGTGAAAGACAGGCCCACCCGCGCCCATGAATATCTTTTCATGCTCACTAAGTCGGAACAGTATTACTATAACCACGAGGACAGTAGGGAAAAGACAGTGTCAGGCGAATATCGCAATCGCCGCTCGGTTTGGAGCATCAATACGCAGCCGACGTCATGGGCGCATTTCGCGACATTTCCACCTGCTTTGATAGAACCGTGCATACTATCGTCAACGAGGCCGGGCGATTACGTGCTGGATCCTTTTTTCGGCTCTGGAACCGTAGGTCTTGTGTGCGAGTTTTTTGCCAGGAAATACGTCGGAATAGAACTTCACCCGGAATATGTCGCTCTTGCGCTGCAACGGCTCGAAGTTGAAGGGAACAAAGTTATCAAGGTGGCGATGGGGCTATGAAAAAAGGGTCCTTCATGATACCATTGCCGGAACTCCAAGTAGATTTTTCATTGGCATTGATCCAAATCCGCAGTCTCTATCTTCAGGAAGCCCTCAGCAAGACCGTAGAAGCTCTCGAGATTTCACAAATTGACAAGGAGCTCGCGGCACTGGTTCCACCGGCAAGCCTTGCAAACCTTGCACGCCACGGGCTGAGGGGCGAACTGTTGTTTCCCGTTCCAACGTTGCTGAAGGCGAACCCGTTATTGCTTGGTTACTATAGGCTTCTTCTGGGTTTCAGCCAAAAGGAATTCTATACGACAAGGACCGGCGCATCTACATTTAAGCCCATGGAGGAAAAAGGGAAGATCTCTGAAAAGATGGAAATGCAACTGGCGAATTTCTGTCGGGCAATGATACATAGCTGCTGTGCTTTGATGCATGGCATCGGACCTGAGAGAATAAGCAGAGAGCTCTTTGATGATCTCACCATACTCACCCTGGGGCCTCAGTTGCGCGGCGGAGCAAACGTCAGAAAGGGCAGCGCTGCGATCGTTCGGGTATTTGATGTGATTTATGCAATAGTAAAACGGGCTATCATAGAATCAGATGAGAGCAGGATCGTAATCCGTAATGCAGCCGGAAGAAAGGTGTTAATCGAATTTGCCGCGGATCCAGACATCATTATTCGCGAGGAGATGTCCAGGGGTAGCTATCGCAACATGATTGCCCTCGAAATCAAGGGGGGCACGGATTTTTCTAACATACATAATCGTCTCGGCGAAGCGGAAAAAAGCCATCAGAAGGCGCGGCTGGCAGATTATGTCGAGTGCTGGACCGTAGTGAATGTGGATCGTATTGATATGGCGTTGGCGAAGAAGGAATCGCCATCCACCAACAGATTTTATCGACTCTCCGGGCTGGAAGCCGGCAAGAGCGAAGAATATACGGATTTCAAAAATCGAGTTATTTCTCTTACGGGAATCCGGGATAAAAAAGCAAAAAGATAGATGCTGAGGTCTGCCTGTGCCACCGCTACCCGTGACCTCGTCGCGCCGCATCGAGATGTTCGCTGACCTGCAGGCGATGGTGCTTGAAAAAAGGCCCACGTTCTTCTATACTTTGGTTATGGCTAAAATGATCCTCAGCACAAAGGAACATAGCGCATTGGTTCAGCTGAAGCGCGAGCTGGAGGAGGGGCCGCTGAGCGAATCTCCTTTGTATAAAGCAATCGAACGCGAGGGGGTCAGGATTTGACCTCCGAGGACAAGAAGCGAGAACTTTCCGCCTATCACTGTCAGTAAGAGAAGCTGAACACCTCGTTTCAAATCACAGGGCCGTCCCTTTCAGGGGGCAGCCCTTTTTTTGGGCCGTTGTTCGCTCTCCTTGCGCAGAGCGTGTCGTTTTTGCAAACAAAGCAGCCCAGCATATTGAAAATCACCATTGACAAAGTGTATCCTCGCGGCTACAATACGGCTGTGTACGAAATACGCAAAACGGATATCTATGCCAAGTGGCTCGATGGCCTGCGAGACATTCATGCACGCGCCCGCGTGCAGGCTCGTGTCGAACGGCTAGCCGGGGGGAATCCTGGAGATGTTAAGCCTGTCGGTGAGGGCGTCTCAGAATTACGAATCAACTATGGACCGGGATACCGGGTGTATTTCGCGATGCGCGGAAGCACAATGATACTCCTGCCGGCGGGAGGTCATAAGCGCACACAGGCCACAGATATCAAGACGGCGCTGCGTCTCGCGAGCAACCTGTAGGAGGAAATTATGGGCAAGACCAAAACCAAAACAACGCGTTATGATGTTGCAGAGCATCTTCGTTCTCCGGAGGAAATGGCGGCTTATCTTGAAGCATGTTTTGAGGAGGCCAACGGAGATGCCGCGTTCATTGCCAGGGCCCTGGGCGACATCGCCCGCGCAAAGGGTATGTCTCAGGTTGCGCGTGATGCCGGTCTGTCCAGAGAGAGTCTTTACAAGGCGCTTTCCGGAGAACGCAGTCCAGGTTTCGACACCATCCTCAAGGTCATGGATGCGCTCGGTTTGAAACTGCATGCCGCAGCGTCTCACGGCTGATCGCGCATACAAATAGGGGCAAGAAATCTCATGCCTTCGGAGGACACTATGCACAAAGCACTGATCATAGCTCTTATCTTCATTCTTTGCGGTTTTCCCGCTATCGCTCCCTCTGCCGCTGATGCGCAATCCGCCCCGCCGACGCCGGAAGTGAATATCAAGAACTTTCCTGAAACGCAGCAGATCAAAGGCGAGGTGCAGATCAACAATTTTCCGGCGACTCAACAGGTCAGAGGCTCTATCTCGGTTGAAGGTACTACGAAATTCATCACCAAGGAAAACGTGGTGGTGCCTCCTGCGCAGCGGGCCGCAACGACCGAAATGGTCGAAGCGGGAATTATCGAAATGGACGGCTACACTTCTATGGTGATCAGCCTGCAAGGCGAAATGAGAAGCAACGTTTTCTCCTCAGGCACCATCGGCGTTCTGCTTGTTCCCTACGAACGATCGATCCTGCGAATCCTCCGCGACACGCAGCGCCTGATCTATCCCATCGAGTCCACGGCCAACACGAAGAGCGGAGATTCGATCTATTTTGAATCTGTACAGGCCCAGCAGCGCATCGCCTTCTCGCGCTATAAAATGTACTTGTACAACACAACGAACAAGCAGGCGGAAGTGAACATTTATCTTTATTTATCAAGATGAACGCAGAGGTATTCGTCGAGCCTCCTCCGGCCGAGCCAGATAAATATATGAACGTAACCTGGAAAGACCTTTCGTTTTTACCGAGCGATGAAGCACTAGCAGAGCTTCACGACGCATGGGCCTGGTTGCTGCCAAAAACCGTTAAGCTGGTCATGGCAAGCACTCTTGGTGATATCTATTTTCAACAAGAGGGAGAGGCTGTTTATTGGTTAAACACCGGTACTGCAGAGATCACACAGGTCGCTAAATCGCGGGCCGAGTTTCTTGAAATGCTTAAGACTGAAAAAGCTGATGAGTGGTTTATGCCAGGCCTTATTCAACAACTGATGGAAGCCGGGAAGATATTGAAAACAGATTACTGCTATACATATGTTACACTGCCGATCTTCAAACAAGGAAAATACGAGGTATCCAATCTCAATCCCGTCCCGGCCAAAGATCATTTTGGCATAACGGGCATTATTCATGGTCAAATAAGAGATATTCCTGAAGGCGGTAAAGTTAAAATTGAAATTGTGGACTAGGTCAGCCGATCGCATCGCTCAGGCGAACAGCAACCTGAATGCAGCGGTCCGACCAATAAAGACTTAGCCTTGTGCGTTAAAATCGGCAGGTCGTGAGGATAAAGTATGGGACTGGTGCGAAAAAGAGACATGATGAAGAAGGCGCGGCCCGGGCAGGAGCAGCAGGAGCCGTCGGTGCGGGTGAGCAGGACGCAGAAGAAGAAAGAGGCGCTGTCCCTGCAGGAGCTGGGGGAACGCCTGGTGCGGCTGTCGGACAAGCAGCTCAAGAAGATCGATCTGCCCGAAAACGTCCTTGATGCCGTGAAAGCGGCGCAAGCCATCACGAAGCACACGCCCCGGGACCGGCAGCTGCAGTATATCGGCGCGTTGATGCGGAAATGCGATCCTGTGCCTATACGGGAATTCCTCGATGCCCTGGAACAGGGGGGCCGAAAGCAGGCCGGGAATTCTGATTGAAACGGAGACAGTTGAATCAGTGAGCATCAAGAACCTTTACCTTTACAGGTTGATGTTGGAGCAAAGGCATCGCATAGGCGCCTCTTCTCTGTATGTCCTTGCATAAACCGCAAGTTCGTTGTAAAATCACTGTAAAAGATGAAGGAGGCGTTTTATGCCGATGAAAGTAAAAGATATCGAGGAAGAAGCACTGCAGCTTAGCGCGCATGAACGAGCCCTTCTCGTCGAGCACCTGATAGGGAGTTTGGAGCCTGGTGAAGATCCGGAAGCCGAAAGCGCCTGGATTGCAGAAGCTGAACGCCGTTATCAGGATTATAAGGCCGGAAAAGGAAAAACCATATCGGCTGACCAGGTTTTTAAAAATGCCCGCCTGAAATTAAAATGACGCCCGTTGCCTATTCCGCCCATGTCGCCCAGTTGTTCCGGGCATGCCGCCCGCCTACG
>JBBIHD010000047.1:0-11292 GCA_037447195.1 Nitrospirota bacterium
GTCCCGGCGCGGCGCGCGGCCATATCCATCAGCACGCGCTCGGTGCCGAACTGGCCGGGCTCGTACTTCCTGAGCTTCAGGCCTTCGCGGGCAGCATCGATATACTTGAGCGCCAGGGCCAGCATCTTCTCCGGCTCCTCCTCGAAATGGAAGGCGCCCCGGAACCGCTCCAGCCAGACCTCGGTCATCACGCGGGTCACTTCCTTGCTCGCGCCCACCGGCGACTTGCCGCCGAAAATGACCGGCACGCCGGACATGACGAAGTAGGTGCCGATGGCAACGGCCTTCTCGCTCATCCACTCGGGAGCAATGCCCACGCCTGGCATGCCGCCGATCTCGTCGGACAGGCCGCCTTCCGCCGCCATGGCAGCCAGGATCGTCAGGATCCTCGAGTTGTCCACGCAGGCGCCCAGGTGCAGAATGGGAGGAATGCCGATGGCTTCGCAGACCTGGCGCAGGCCCGGTCCCGCCATCTCCATCGCCGTTTCGGGCGTCAGATAGCCCATGGTGCCGCAGGCAGCGGCGCCGCAGCCCGTGGCCACGACGAGCACGTCGTTCCTGATCAGCTCCGTGGCCAGGAACTTGTGAATGCCCGTTGCGGTCACCCGCGGATTGTCGCAGCCCGCGAGCCCCACCACGCCCCGGACCCTTCCCGCGATGATGGCGTCGTTCAGGGGCCGGAAGGAGCCTCGCCAGGAGCCGCCCTGCATATACTCGATATACTCATGGGAGAACCCGCCGATGAGCGGCGAACTTTCCGTAACGTGGCTCCCCTTTTTCGTCCGGTTCGAATAATTGTCGATGGCCATCCGCACGATCTGGCGCGCGATCTCCCGCGCCTTGTGTTCGTCGTACTCGATATGGGTGGCGCCGGGCAGCTTGGCCTTGTAGGTCGTCGTAATGACCTTGGTGTGGAACTTCTTGGATATATCAATGATCGACGGCATGATGCACTGCAGGTCCACCGTAATGGCGTCAACGAGCCCGGTCATGAGCCCCAGCTCCTGATTCACGAACCCGCCTGCCGTGGAGATGCCGTGGCGCATCAGGACCTCGTTGGCCGTGCAGCACATGCCCCCGAGATTGATGCCCTTCGCGCCTTTGCTCTTTGCGTAGTCGATCATTTCCTGCTCTTCGACAACGGAGACGATCGTCTCGGCCAGCGTCGGCTCATGGCCGTGCACCACGAGATTGACCTCGTCTTCCTTGAAGATGCCCACGCTCGCCCTGGCCTGCACGGGCTTCGGCGTGCCGAAGAGGATGTCCGTGATGTCCGTGGAGATCATGCAGCCGCCCCATCCGTCCGCCAGTCCGACTTTGCCGACGGCGGTCATGAGGTTGTCGACCTCCTGGTCCACGCCCACGCTCGAACGGTGCAGCGACTCCACGACCTCGCGGTCGATGCCCCGGGGCATCACGCCCCACTTGCGCCAGCGCTCCTGGGTCTTCTTCGGCGCGCGGTGGAAATAGGGAAGCTCGCCCTTCTGCTGGGTGAAATGCTCGATGAACTTGAGGGCCACCGCCTCGGCAACCTTCATCCGGTCCTTGCCCTCGACCTCGACGCCGAGATGCTCGGCCGTTTTGAACAGCTTGCGCCAGTCCTTGATCTCGAAGTCCTTGGTCTCTCCGCGCGCCACGGACAACAGGGTGAATGCCATGTCCCGGGCATGGTCGGAATGGGCCGCTGTGCCGCCCGCAACCATCCGCAGGAAGTTGCGCGCCGCCACAACGTCAACATTGGCGCCGCAGACGCCGCGGATGTCCTCCCGCTTGCCGCCTGCAAACCTGCAGGGGCCCATGTGGCATACCCTGCAGCAGGCGCCTTCTTCGCCGATGGGGCAGGGCTTCAGCTTCGCCGCCCGGTCGAAGCAGGTCTCCATGGTATTTTCTTCGGCCCAGTTCAGAACCTGCTGTGATACGTCATGTGCAACTTTCATTGTCTTTTCCATCACCCCTCCAAAACACTACCTTTCGGGTCTGGTTTTACTGGTCTGACATACTACCAGAAACAGGGCGTGTTCTCCACACCTAAATGGCCGGGCCGCGGCCCCGCGAGACAGGACCCGCGCCCCGGTTCGCTGTCTATTTCCTGAGCGCCGGTTCCTGTGCGCCCATGACCTGGGGCGCCTTGGAGCCCGCAAGCATGCCCTTGTTCATCTCCCGCAGCAGCGATGAGCCGGAACGGGCCTTTACGCGCGCCGCTTCCGCCTTGACGGGCTTGAAGGAGGCAGCAGCCTGCTTCCCCGTCTTCACCTTCTTCGCGCCTGACTGGGCGTCCTTGACCTTGAAGCCCTTTGCCTTGCTGATGATCAGCGAAAGCTCCGCGGCGATCTCGGCCCCGTCCTTGGCAACGCCCGAGGCATCGGCTGCCGCTGAAAACTCCTTCTGAACGCCATAGGTGTTCACGATGGCGCCCTGCTTCTCGTACAGGGCGGCCAGGGGAAGCACGATGTCGGCCTTCTTTGCCAGATCGGTCATATGGCTCGCAAGGACGACCAGGACGTCGGCCTTCAGGTCGGCCTCCGGAGCCGGTCCGGCTACGACCAGGGCCTTCATGCCGGACTTCATATCAACATATCCCTTGCCCGACTTCTTGAGGGCCGTGAAGCCCGGTCCGAGATCAGGCAGGCATCCCATCGACATCACACCGATGCTGTTCGCCTCCAGCATGAGCGGCATGACGCCTGCGTCCTTCAGCAGGGCCAGGTTCAGCGCCTGGAGCGACGCGGTCTCGTCGCCTGCCACGCCGGTCCCGATCACCACCACGGGATGCTTGGCAGCCGCATAGGCCTTTGCCGCTTCCTGGATCGTTTCTGCCGGCACGCCGGACAGCTTCGCCGCCTCGTCTATGCCCGGGAGCGCCTTCTTCAGGGCATCAGCACCCTTGGCCGAGGGGCTAGCGCCTTCCGCCAGGGCGGCAGACATCAGGCCGCCGAGCAGCGCGGCATCGGCGCCTGCCTTCACTCCGAGATAGACGGCGTTCTGGTGCTCGGCGAGGCCCGTCTTTTCCGTGCTGATCACGATGAGCTTCGCTCCGGCCTGGGCCCGGCGCCTGATCATCACGTCCACTTCCTGGAGCGACTGCTTCTTCTGGGACGGATCAGCGCCGATCACCACGACCAGATCGGCCCCATGCAGGTCCGCCTGGCCGGCAACGGCGATGCCGTTGTCCCCATGGACGGCCCGCAGGGCCGCAAGCAGGCCGCCTGCATAGAGCGAGGCGGGCGTATCGATGTTCGCGCTGCCTGCCGTGTCGCGCGCCAGGGCCTGGACAGCGTAGGCCTCTTCATTGGTGAGCGAGCCGGAAACGATGAACCCGGCATTGGCGCCGGCCTTCTTGATCGCCTCGCCGGCCGCTTCGTAGGCGTCTCCCCAGGAAGCGGGAGCGAGCTTGCCGCCCTTCTTCATCATAGGCGCGGTAATGCGGTTGTCCGACGCCAGGGAATCGAAGCCGAACCGGCCGATCACGCAGATGTAGCCGTTGCTCTCTTTGGCATTCACCTTCACGATCCTGCCGTCCTTCCTGCTCACCGTGACGCTGCAGCCCGAGCCGCAGGCGGTGCAGAGGGACTCGATCTTCTCCAGGTCCCATTCGCGGCCGTGCTGCCAGCGGTCCCGCTCCATGATGGCGTTCACCGGGCAGGCGTCGACGCAGCTTCCGCAGAAGGTGCAGCCTGATGCATGGAGCGGTCCGTCCACGGCCGTCGAGACCTTGCTCGTGATGCCGCGGCCCATGAACTCGAGCACGTTCGTGCCCTGCTCCTTGCAGACCCGCACGCACCGGCCGCAGAGGATGCAGTAGTTGTTGTCGATGGTGATGAAGGGGCTCTTGTCGTTCAGCTCGTAGTTGAAGCTCTTGCGCGGGAACGTGGACTCGCGCAGGCCCAGGTCCGCGGCATAGCGCTGCAGGTCGCAGGCGCCGGCCTTGGGACAGGTCATGCAGTCCAGCGGATGGAAGGACAGCACCAGGTCCACCACGAACTTCCGGATCTCCTCCACCTTGGGCGTCGATGTGGCGACCTTCATGCCCTCCTTCACCTTCATAGTGCAGCCCGTCACCGGCGTCTTCATGCCCTCGATCTCAACAAGGCACATGCGGCAGGCGCCGACGCCGCGCAGCTCCTTGATATGGCAGAGGTTCGGGATATGAATGCCCGCCGTTGCCGCGGCGTCCACCAGCGTCATGCCTTCAGGCACCGACACGGCCTTTCCATCAAACTCCATATTCACCATCTTGCTCATAACAGCCTCCACAGAACAGCATTCAATTGTAAATTGCATAAGAGAATTTGAAAATTTCCAATGGTTCTCTGATCATTTCCCCGCTTCCACGGCGATCTCTTCCACCACATGCACCGCCCCTACCGGGCAGGCCGTGAGGCACTTGCCGCAGTGCGTGCAGCGCTTCTGGCGGATGCGGTAGGGCGCGTAGCCGGTCTTGTAGGAAACCTGCTTCTGCCCTTCTATGGCGAAGTCCTTGCAGACCTCGCGGCACTTGTCGCACATGATGCACAGCTCCGGAGTGATCTCGTAGCGGACCAGATAGGCGCACTCCCGGCTCGTGCAGACGCCCTTCACATGCCGCTCCAGGTCCTCGCCATGGGCCGTCAGCAGGGCGGCGAGCACATCGGCGTGGTCCTTGCCTTTCTTGCAGAGGGAGCCTTCCTTCACGTCCTCGGCGATGCGCCGGAGCAGGCCGACGAGCCGCTCCTCGCCCCTGCCTGCCTGGATCGCCTCAATGATCTTGACGGCGTCATAGATGCCCAGCTTGCAGGGATGGCACTTGGAGCACATCATGGTCTTGGGGTCGTCGCTGAAATAGAACGCCTCCAGCTTGACCTTTGTCGCGTTGACGGGACACTTATTTTCCTGTGGTGACATGGGCGCTCCCCTTTTCGATCACGATCGCCTTCGTGGGGCAGACAGGATAGCACGACCTGCACTTGGTGCAGTAATCCTGGTCGATATAAAAATGGTCCTGCAGTTCGGTCACGGCGTCGTAGGCGCAGGCCTGCTTGCACAGTCCGCAGTGGATGCACTGCTCCTGGTCGATGCGGTACTGCCCCAGCCCCTTGCACTGCCTGGCCCGGCAGAACTTGTCGCGAACATGCTCTTCATACTCCTCGCGGAAATACTGGATCGTGGACAGCACAGGGTTGGGCGCGCTGTTGCCCAGCCCGCAGAGCGACCCCGCCACGACCTGCCTGCCCAGCTGCTCCAGCCGCTCCACGTCCCCGGCCTCGCCCTGGCCGCTCGTGATCCGGTTCAGGATCTCAAGCATCTGGTACGTGCCGATGCGGCAGGGCGGGCACTTGCCGCAGGATTCTGACTGGCAGAAGGAGAGAAAATACTTTGCCACGTCCACCATGCAGGTGTCCTCGTCCAGCACCACCATGCCGCCCGAGCCCATCATGGAGCCGGCCTTCGCGAGCGTGTCGAAATCGACGGGCGTATCGAGCATGCTCTCGGGCAGGCAGCCGCCCGAGGGACCGCCGGTCTGGAGGGCCTTGAACTTCTTGTCGCCCAGGATGCCGCCGCCGATGTCGTACACGATCTCGCGGAGCTTCATGCCCATGGGCACTTCGACGAGGCAGGAGTTCTTCACCTTTCCCGCAAGGGCAAAGACCTTTGTGCCCGGCGACGCCTTGGTCCCGATGGAAAGAAAATGGTCGGCGCCCTTTTCAATGATGATCGGCACATTGGCGAAGGTTTCGATATTGTTCAGGTTCGTCGGATAGCTCCACACGCCGCCGCCCCATTCGGACAGCCGCGGCGGACGGGGCCGCGGAAATCCGCGGGAGCCCTCGATGGAAGCGACCAGCGCCGTTGACTCGCCGCAGACAAAGGCGCCTGCGCCTTCGCGGATCGTGATGTCGAAGCCGAAGCTGCTGCCCAGGATGTTCTTGCCCAGGATGCCGGCTTCCCGCGCCTGGTCCAGGGCCACGCCGAGGTTCTCAACGGCCAGCGGATATTCATGCCGCACGTACACGATGCCGTACTGGGCGCCGATGGCATAGGCGTTCAGCATCATGCCCTCGATCAGGCTGTGGGGATTCCCTTCCATGATGGACCGGTCCATGAAGGCGCCGGGGTCGCCTTCGTCGCCGTTGGCAACGACGAACTTGATGTCGCTCTTCGCGCTCTTGGTATGCTTCCACTTCTGGCCGGCGGGAAAGCCCGCGCCGCCCCGGCCCCGCAGTGTCGCCCGGTCAACCTCGGCCAGGACCTGGTCCGGCGTCATGGAGGAGAGTGCTTTTTCGAGGGCCACGTAGCCCCCGACCTTGATGTAATCGCCGATCGACTTGGGGTCGATCATGCCGTTGTGCCGCAGCACCAGGCGATGCTGCTTCTTGATCAGGGGAATGTCCTGCATCGCCTCCACCGGCTCGGTCATGATCGAATCGCGGTAGAGCAGCGGCCGATAGGCCGTATTGGCGCGCAGCGTGTAGGCGAGCATGGACTCGACCATGTCGGGTTTGACGCGCGTGTAGAACAGGCCGTGCGGATCGACCTTCACGTTCGGCCCCTGGGAGCACATGCCCCGGCAGCCGCTCGGCTTCACCTCGAGCTCGATGCCCATGGCCTTTGCCGTGGAGGTCATTTTCTGGGAAACCTTCTTTGCTCCCGAGGCGCGGCACGCGCTGCCGCCGCAGGCATGCACGATGACCTTGCCCTCGTCTGCCGCGCGCAAGTCCGTCCTGAGCTTCTGCAGATCAGCTATGTTCTTCAAGCGTTCCATGTCATTGTCCTAACCCGCATATAAACGGAATGGGAAATTGTACCGTGCATGCTCAAAAGGGCGCCTGCGCATAACGATCACCGGCCCACAGACCGATATGCCGCCCCTTCTGAAAAACCGAACAACCCCGCTGGATGATCCATTCTACCTGATTTCCCGACAAATTACGATATTTCTGTTCGGAGTTGCTGAATGCAGCCCTGTGCGCGCTTCGCAAAAGGCTTCCAGGCCCTGCTAGTAAATGCTCTCCGAAAGGTAGCAGACCTCCGGCAAAAGATAGGTCACCAGGTCCCGGAAGGTGACCATGCCGACGACCTTTTCTCCCTCCACGACAGGCAGATGCCGGATCTTCTTTTTCATCGCGATCGTGATCGCCATGCTGATCTCCGTCGAGGGGCTGAAGGTGGTGAGCTTTGTGGACATCACGCTGCCGATGGGATCGCTCAGGACCGAAGCGCCCCGGGCCGTGCAGTCCCGGATATCGGTCTCCGTGAACATGCCGAGCAGCGCGCCGCTCTCGGCCAGCACAAAGAGCCCCGAGATGTTCTTCTCGCTCATGGTCTTGATGACATCAGCGACCTTGGCGTCCTTGCCCACTCCGATGACCTGACGGGGTTTCGAGGTAAGAATATCGCGCAGCGTCATTTTGTTCCTCCGTTCTACCTCCTCGATGTGTTCGAGGGGGAACTTGAACTCTTCCTCAAGCCGCACATGCCTCTGCTTCATGATCTTCACGGCATCAACAGGGCAGGCGTCGTAGCAGGCCCTGCACTGGGTGCAGTAGTCCCGGTCCACGTAGTACCGCTCCCGCGTCTCCACGACGGCGTCAAAGGCGCATGCTTTCTTGCACAAGCCGCAGCGGATGCACTCCTGCTGGTTGATCACATAGGCGCCGACGCCTTTGCACACGTTGGCGCCGCAGTGCTGGTCCCTGATATGGGCCTCGTACTCTTCGCGGAAGTACTTCAGCGTGGACAGCACGGGGTTGGGCGCCGTCTTTCCCAGTCCGCAGAGCGAGCCGTCCTTGATCCAGTGGCCCATCCGCTCGAGCCTGCCCAGGTCCTCGGGCTTCCCGTTCCCCGACGTGATCCGTTCGAGGATCTGGAGCATCTGGTAGGTGCCGACCCTGCAGGGCGGGCACTTGCCGCAGGACTCCTGCTGGGTGAAGGAAAGAAAGTACTTCGCCACGTCCACCATGCAGTCCGACTCGTCCATGACGACCATGCCGCCGGACCCCATCATGGACCCCGCCTCGATCAGGCTGTCGAAATCCACTTCCAGGTCCAGCAGCTCCGCCGGGATGCAGCCGCCCGAAGGTCCGCCCGTCTGGATGGCCTTGAACTTCTTGTCCCCCAGGATGCCGCCGCCGATGTCATAGATGATCTCCCGGAGCGTGATGCCCATGGGCACTTCGATCAGCCCCGTGTTCTTGATCTTGCCGGTCAGCGCGAACACCTTGGTCCCCTTGCTCCGGTCCGTTCCCATTGCAGCATAGGCGTCGCTGCCCTTTAGAATGATCGTCGGCACGTTCGCCAGGGTCTCGATGTTGTTGATGCACGTCGAATAGGACCAGACGCCCCGCTCGGCCGGAAAGGGCGGCTTTTGAATGGGAAAGCCCCGCCTGCCCTCCAGGGAGGCCAGAAGCGCCGTCTCTTCGCCGCACACAAAGGCGCCTGCGCCTTCGCGCACGGCGATGTCGAAATGAAAGCCGCTGCCCAGGATGTTCTCACCCAGGATCCCCAGCGCTCTCGCCTGGCTGATGGCGATGTTCAGGTTCTTCACGGCAAGGGGATACTCGTGCCGCACATAGACGAAGCCGTACCGGGCGCCGACAGCATAGGCGCAGAGCATCATTCCTTCAATAAGACTGTGCGGGTCGCCTTCCATGATGGAACGGTCCATGAACGCGCCCGGATCGCCTTCGTCGCCGTTTGCCACGACGAACTTGATCCTGCCGGGATTCCGCTTCACCGTCTCCCACTTGATGCCGGCAGGGAAGCCTGCGCCGCCGCGTCCCCGCAGCCCCGAGAGCTTGATCTCCTCGACGACCTGCTGGGGCGTCTGGGTAAAGAGGGCTTTTTCGAACGCCGCATAGCCTTCGAAGGCGATATACTGCTCGATGCTGCCCGGGTCGATCTTTTCGTTGTTCCGCAGCACCAGCCGGTGCTGCTTCTTGTAGAAGGGAACGTCCTGCATCCGCTCGACAGGACCGGCGACAATATTGTCCCGGTGCAGCAGTTCGCGGACAGGATGGCCGGCCTCGATCGAATATTTCATGATCTTCGGCGCGTGGGAGGCGTCAACGCGCTGATAAAAAAACCCCTGGGGCTCCACCTTCATCAGGGGCCCCTTCTGGCACAGCCCCTGGCACCCCGTCGATACGATCTCGACGTCCTGATGGCCGCCCTTCTCGCATTCGTCCTTGAACGCGTCGATGAGCTTCAGCGCGCCCGTGGCCCTGCACGCGGTGCCGCAGCAGATCTTGACCCTCCGGCCGCCGGCGCCGGCGAAGCGCCCCTCTGCGGCGCTGCGGTATGCTGCAATATCGTCCTTGCCGAGTAATTTATTCATACACGTCTGTCAGACCGACTGCCCTGGGGAGCGCACGCCGGGACCCTGCCCCTCCGCCCGCCGGACTATTCGTCCTTTTCCGCTCCGCCGTTCTTCACCGACGCAACGAGATCGTCCACCTTCGGCGCCGTCACTTCCCCGGAGATGGCCTCGTTCACGACCACCACCGGCGCAAGCCCGCAGCACCCCACGCAGCCCACCGTCTCCAGGGTCACCGACATGTCGGCTGTCGTCTCGCCCGCCTTCACGCCGAAGGACTCTTCGAGCTTCTTCACCACTTCGCCCGCGCCGCGCACATGACAGGCCGTGCCCACGCAGACGCACACGATGTTCTTGCCCCGGGGCTTGAAGTGGAGCTGCTTGTAGAAGGAGGCTGTGCCGTAGACCTCGGCAAGGGGAAGGTCCAGGTCCTGCGCGAGGCTCACGAGCTGCTCGGCGGGCAGGTAGTTATGCTCCTTCTGGATCTTGTGGAGCGCGTGGATGACCACGGCCCTTCGCTTCTGCTCGTCCGAAAGGATTTCGCCGACCATGCTCATTTCTTCTTGGTAATCAACTATCATGTTTCACCCTCCACGGCTTCAAATCGTTCTGTCCGGGCGCCCTTTGGTGACACCAACCCCCGTATTGTGAAGAGGCAGGAGATGTTCCGGACCTGGGCTTGGTATGACGGGAATTTCGATAACGCTACAGGAGATCAATACTTCAGGAAGAGCCGCTGCAAGAAAACCGCGTACACTGCGGTTTTGCGGGAAGCGACCTGGCAGAGCCATTTCAAAAAACGTTACGTTTGCGTTACCAAATTACACAAGCATAAACGTATAAAATGTAATGGATAGTAACAACATGAATGGAAAAAATCAAGGCAAAAGAACATAAAAAAAATTAATAGCAGTATCATTGCAGCTTCCTGCCACGCACCTATGCGTCTTTGTAATGCTTCCTGTTCTGCCTGTCGCAGAGGAGGCAAAAATACGAACCGGAGACGGGAACAGGGACGCCGGAGCGAGGGGAGCTGAATTTGACAGCCTGCCGTCCCCCTGCTATGATTGACGTGAAGCACCTGCCTGCTGTCCGCGCCTGACCTCCTGACCGCGAATCTCTCCGGTCCCGGCGTTCTTTCCTCTGCAGGCGCTCACTTCGCACCGTAGCTGATCCTCCACAGGGAGAACCACCATGGGCATTCTGGCGATGATACTGGCAGGCGGCAAGGGAGAGCGGCTCCATCCCCTGACCCTTCACCGCGCCAAGCCGGCAGTTCCCTTCGGCGGCATCTACCGCATCATCGACTTTGCCCTCTCGAACTGCATCAATTCAGGCATCCGCAAGATCGCCGTGCTGACCCAGTACAAGTCTCTGTCCCTGGAAAAACACCTCCGCCTCGGCTGGAACCTGTTTGCCGGCGAACTGAATGAGTACATCATTTCCGTGCCGCCCCAGCAGCGGGTGGGCGAAAAATGGTACCAGGGCACGGCGGACGCCATCTACCAGAACATCTACATGATCGAGAAGGACGCTCCTGACCACCTGCTCATCCTGGCCGGCGACCATATCTACAAGATGGACTATGCCGAGATGCTGCGCTATCACCGGGAAAAGAACGCCGTTGCCACCGTCGCAGCCATCGAGGTCCCGCAGAAGGACGCCGGGGCCTTCGGGATCGTTGAAGTGGACCGGGACTACCGCATCACCGGGTTCGAGGAAAAACCAAAGGCCCCCCGGCCCATTCCCGGGAAGCCGGGCCTGTCCTTCGCCTCCATGGGCATCTATCTCTTTGATACAAAAAAGATCATCGAATACCTCGAATTCGACGCCCTGCGGGAGACGGCCCACGATTTCGGCAGGAACATCATCCCCGAGATGCTCAAGAGCGGCCAGGTCTTTGCCTACGATTTCAAGGATGAAAATAAGAAAGAGGCGAAGTACTGGCGCGACGTGGGGACCATCGACGCCTACTGGGAGGCCAGCATGGACCTGGTGAGCGT
>JBBIHD010000048.1:0-11202 GCA_037447195.1 Nitrospirota bacterium
GACCTGCCGGTCTCGGGGGTGAAGAAGGTGATCGTGTTCGCCTCGCGGAACGGTGAGCGCTCCCACCGGATCGCGAAGACGAGGTCCAAGACCCTGCTTTTCCACCCCAAGCGTCACGGCCGCTACAGCTTCTTCACGATCGCCGTGGAGGTGCGCTCCTTCACGAGGAAGACCTGCACTTCGCCCAGCACTTTTCGCGGGAATCCTTTGCGCCGTGCGTCCACGTAGACCGTAAAGCGGTCGCCGGGCTCAACGCCGTCGGCTGTGCCGATATCAAGATAGACGATGTCAATCTGGGCGTTGATGGTCCTGCCGTCCACCACTTCCAGGATGAATCCCGTGATGTCTTTCGGCTCCGGCGCACTCGTGCGCGGGTAGATCAGCGTCGGCTCCTGGTAGGGAGTGATCAGGTCGCCCTTCTCGATGGCATCGAAGGAGATGGTGACGCGGGCTGTCAGGATGTTGTCTGTATCCCTGGCAGTGATCTGCAGGATGCCGAGCACCTTGATGAGCCTGCCAAAGGAACTGCCCGTATTCGGATGCCGCACCCGTTTGACGGGTGCGTAGATCAGGAAACGGTCGCCCGGTTCAACGCGCTCCTGCGAGGGGGCTCTTACGTACAGGATGTCATCATAGGCAAAGATGGTCTTGGGTTCCAGGGAGCCTACGATCCGGTCATCGGTCTCCACCTGGTTCACAAAGCCTGCGCTCACCATGGCGTACTTGTCGATGATGGGGACCCGCATCTCCTCAGGCAGGATCAGCTTCCTCGTGGGCGGAGGCTCTTCGGCTTCGGGCTCCTTATCCTTCGGCTTTACCGGAGCTTTCGGCCGCTCCGCAACCTCTCGCTCCTCGGGCGCTTCACGCTCCCTTGGCCGTTCCATGGCCCGTTCGATCTGGGTGAGGTCCGGGATCACGAGCTTGTTCCCCGGGTAGATCAGGTCAGGGTTCGTGATGTAGGGGTTCACTTTCCAGATAAGGGGCCACAGGAAGGGGTCCTTCAGGAATGAGTTCGAAATGTCCCAGAGCGTGTCGCCCTTGACGATGATGTAGATGTTCTTCGAGTCCTTGGTCCGCCCTGCCGTTGCTGTATCGGTCTTTTCCGCTGCAGCCTGTTCAGCAGGCTGTTCCGCGCCTTCGGCATCCAGACCCTGTCCCGGCATGATCAGCGTGCCGGTCTGCTGGTCCTGGGGAGTCGGTTCCGGTGCCGGCGGCTGTTGTTGCTGCTGCGGTTCCTGTTCCTGGGAAAGTGATGGTAATGGAGAGAGTATGCAGAGGATTGTGATGCAGGTGCAGGCGACGGGGTGCAGCCATCGGGACATTAACTGCCTCCTTGCGGATCTGTCAGCGATATGAAGTTCATGATCATCGATGCTGCCCGGAGAATGCACAAATCTGCTTAAAGATAGCCGAGAAACCTCTTATTTGTCAAGAGAATAAATCCATGCCGCCCTTGCTTTCATTCTTCCTTTCTGGTAATCTGCCGATGCCATGGACAAGGAAAGAACGAGCGCCCCCTTCAGCCACCAGGCCGGGTTCAAGAGCGTCCTCTACCTGGCCGGCCTGCTCATCATCACCGTCGTTGCCGTGCTGCTCCAGATCCGGTTCCGGGGATTTGAAGGGCCCATGGTCGACAACATTCTCATTTTCATTCTGAACCTGCTGAACTTCCTGCTGCTGTCGGCCGTGGTCTTCATGGGCGCCCGAAGCCTCTGGAAGCTCTCGATGGAGCGGCAGAAGGGCGTGCTGGGCGCGAAGTTCAGGACCAAGCTCGTCGTCGCCTTTGTCAGCCTCTCCTTCATTCCCACCCTGCTGCTGTTCGTGATCGCCAGCGGCATGTTCACGCGCAGCATCGAACGGCTCTTCAGCCTGCGGGCGGAGAACTCGTTGAAGGAGTCCGTTGCCGTGGCGCAGGCCTATTATGATCTCCTGCAGACCCAGGCGCTGTCCTTCGGCCGCCAGATCAGCGACCAGATGGCCGACGAACGCCTCCTCACGAGGTTCGAATCGCCGGTGCTGAAGGACTATATGCAGAAAAAGGTCGAAGAGTACGGCCTGGGCGCCGTGGAGCTGTACACGTCGCCGAAGCGCCGGGCCTTTGTCATTGTCACGGACCAGTTCCCGCCCGATTCCTTCGTGTCCGCGTCCGGCGAACTGGTGGCCAAGGCCTTTGCGGCCCAGGAGACGGCGCTGGTGAGGGACCTGGGAAAAAAAGGCGAGATCGTGCGCGCCGTGGTCCCGCTCTACGGCGAGGAGGAGGGCCTCGTCGACGGGGTCGTATCGGTCAGCTACTACGTGTCCCAGAGCCTCACGGTGAAGGCCGGCGAGATCCGGGCAGGCTATACGGAATACCGGAGCGCATTGAAAGGCAAAGAGCTGATCAAGTTCGCCTATCGCATGGGGTTTCTCGCGGTGACGCTTACGCTGCTGCTTGCCGCCATATGGGTGGCGCTGCGCGTTTCGGCCGGCATCACCGTGCCCATCCGGAAGCTCGCCGAAGGGACCGAGGCCGTGGCCCAGGGGAACCTGGACTACCGGATCGAAGGACAGTCCGAGGACGAAGTAGGCATGCTCGTCAATTCCTTCAACCGCATGACGCAGGAGCTCAAAACGTCGCAGGAGCGCATCGCCCGGGAAGGCGCCTACAAAGAGACGATCCTTTCGAACATTGATACGGGCGTCGTGTCCCTGGACCGGGCAGGCAGGATATCGACGATGAACCCGGCGGCGTCGCGCATCATCGGCGTCGGGGCAGGGGACGTGCTCGGCAAGCGGTACGATGACGCCTTCAGTTTTGTGGAGCTTGACCCCCTCCGCTCGCTCTTCCGCAGGCTGGAGCAGGACAAGGGGCGCGCCGAAGAGGTGATCAACGTGTCCGTCCGGGGCCGCACGCTCACGCTCAGGACGCGCGTCTCGACGCTCCGGGACAGCGAGGGGGTCGTTACGGTGATCACCTTCGACGACCTCACGGACCTCCTGCGCGCCCAGAAGTCCGAGACCTGGCAGGACGTGGCGCGCAAGATCGCCCACGAGGTGAAGAACCCGCTGACGCCCATCAAACTTTCGGCCGAGCGGCTGCGCAAGAAATACGCTGAAGGCGCGCAGGACTTCAACAGCGTCTTCGACGAGTGCAGCAGGACGATCGTCGAGCAGGCCGACGGCCTGAAGAAGCTGCTGAACGAGTTCGCCGACTACGCGCGGATGCCGCGGCCGAACCTCCGGCCCCAGGCGCTCGGCCCCGTGGTGGAGCGGGCAGTCAACCTGTACGCAGGGGCCCACCGGGGCGCGCAGTTCATCACCGAGGTCCCCGGGGACCTGCCGCCTCTTCCTCTCGACGGAGAGCAGCTGCAGCGGGTCTTCATCAACCTCTACGAGAACGCCATCGAGGCCATGAACGGCACGGGCCGCATCTGGACCACGGCGCGGCTCGAAAGCAGCGGCATGGTGCGGATCGATATCGCCGACGAAGGCAGGGGCATCGCGTCCGAGGACCTTTCCCGTATATTCGAACCTTATTTTTCGAGCAAGGGGCGCGGCGGCGGCCTGGGACTGGCCATCGTAGAGCGCATTGTTTCTGACCATAACGGCTCGATCCGGGCCGAGCAGAACCAGCCCCAGGGGTCTCGGTTCATCATGGAGCTGCCTGTGGTGGGATAGGGAGCAGAGAGCAGAGGGTGAAGGGTGAAGGGTGAAGGGTGAAGGGTGAAGGGTGAAGGGCTTGAACCCTATGCGCCATGCACCATGCCCTATGCGTAATTTATTTTATGGGAGGATCTAAATCTTGGATACAGCGTCAAAAGTTCTTATCGGCGTGGTCATTGCCTACGCCATCATCAAACTGATCGGTTTTTTAAGCAGGCTCGGGATCAAGCAGATAACGGCAAAGGAACTGGACCTGAAAAAAGGAATCGTGATGCTCGACGTACGGACCAACAGGGAATTCGGCCAGGGCCATATACCCGGGGCGATCCACGTGCCGCTGACCGAGATCGGCACGCGCGTCAAGAAGCTCAAGAAGGACAAGGAGGTCGTGGTCTACTGCCAGAGCGGCAGCCGCTCCATCTGGGCCATCAAGCGGCTGATCGGCATGGGCTATAAGAAACTGTACAATCTCAAGGGCGGCTATCATGCCTGGAAAAGACTTCATCGCTGAGCTGAAGCGGGACTATCGGGCCAAACGGCCGCTGATCGAGCAGCGGCTGGCCGAGTTCCGGGCCGTTTATGACCGGGGAGACGCGGCGATCTTCGAGGAGCTCTGCTTCTGCATCCTTACGGCCGGCAGCAGCGCGAAGATGGGCATGAAGACCATTGATGCGCTGAGAGACATCCTGCATGCCGGCGACGAGGCAGCGCTGCAGCAGCGGGCCCGGCAGCACCGCGTCCGGTTCTGGCGCCTGCGGCCGTCGTACATCCATCAGACGCGGGAATACCTGTCGGGCCATTGCGGCCTGGAGCTCCGGAAGCTTCTCGATTCCTTTTCCTGCCCCCTGGAGCGCCGGGAATTCCTGGCGGCCAACAAGGCCGTGAAGGGGCTTGGGTACAAGGAGTCCAGCCATTTTCTGCGGAACATCGGGTTCCGCGGCTACGCCATCCTTGACAAGCACATCATCAACTCGCTTCGGGAAATGAAGGTCATCACCAAAAGTCTTAAGCCGGGCTCGCGCAAGGGCTATCTTGCCATTGAGCGCAGGCTCGCGAAATTCGCCGGGGAGATCGGCATCGACATGGACCATCTAGACCTGCTGCTGTGGTCGCGCAAGACGGGGGAGATACTGAAGTAGCAGTCAGAAGACAGTAGACAGAAGACAGCAGACAGAAGACAGCAGAATCGTACGTCCATGAAAAAGATCATCTTCATTTCCATACTGGTCATCATCGGCATACTCTTTGCCGGCCAGATCAAGCGCGGCTTCCTGAGCGCCCTGATCCTGGTTGACGCGGTGCGGCCGCCCGAGAAAGCCCTCATGTGGCGGTTCATCCCGCCGCCTGCCGTCAAGACCGTCTCGATCCCTTCAAAAGGCAGGGACCTGAAGGCCGATATCTACGCTCCCCGGTCAAAGGGAAGCGCTGTGCCGCTGCTGCTGGTCCACGGCGTGAACCCCACAGGCAAGGATGATGCCCAGCTCGTGCTGCTCGCCGGCAACCTGGCGCGCGCGGGGTTCCTCGTCCTGGTGCCTGATTTCACGGGCATGAAGGACCTCCGCATGCGGCGCACCGATGTGGAGGACATCGTGCGGAGCTACCTGTATCTTACGGGGCTGCAGATCTCGCGGCCCGGCGGCGTGATGATGGGCATCAGCTACGGCGTGGGGCCCCTGCTCTTTGCCGCGGCCGACAGCCGCATCCGGGACCGGGCAGGCCTGGTCGTGAGCTTCGGCGGCTACGGCGACCTGCGCGCTGTGCTCCAGTTCCTGATGACAGGGTACTACGAGTACGGCGGCGCCTCGGGCTATCTTCGCCCCCTGGAGGCCCTGCGCTGGATGTTCGTCTACAAGAACCTTGACTTCCTGAGCTCCCCGGCGGACCGCAAAACGCTCCGGGAGATCATCGAGCGGCGGAACCGCTATGAGCTCGCTGCTGCCGCGGCCCTGGCAGGCACGCTGGGCCCCGAGGGCCGGGCGGTCTATGCCTTCCTTTCGAACACGGACCCCAGGCAGTTCGGTCCGCTCTATGAACGCCTGCCGGCATCGCTCCGCGACTACGTGGCGGCCCTGTCGCCCGCGAAGATCGTAAAGGACATCAAGGCCGACTTCATCATTGTCCACGGCATGGAAGACTATTCCATTCCCTATACGGAAAGCCTCAGGCTTGCGGAGGCCGTGGCCGAGGGCAGGCAGGTCCGTCTCGCGCTGCTGTCGCACTTCATGCATATCGAGCCCGTGGAGCAGTCAGCAGGCGACCTCGTGGAGCGGTACGCAGTGGGCGGCTGGCGGCTGTTCAAGGTTATTTATGCATTGCTGGGGAGGCAGTAGACAGCAGACAGTAGACAGGGGCGGGAGGCTGAAGAAATGCCGGGGATAGTGCGCAACAAGGCTGAGAGGTTCGAAGACCTGGAAGTGTGGCAGAAGGCTCATGTATGTGTTCTTGATATATACCGGATATCCAGGGGGTTTCCTGCGGAAGAGAAGTTTGGTCTCATTTCACAAATGCGACGCTCTGCTGTTTCAATTGCGGCGAATATTGCCGAGGGATTCAAAAAGCGCGGCCAGCGAGACAAAGCTCATTTCTATAATATAGCGCAAGGTTCATTAGAGGAGTTGAGATATTACCTGATACTATCAAAGGACCTCGGTTATATTGAGGACCATGCCGCAGCTCTGAGCAGTATCGATGAAGTTGCACGGATGCTTCATCGATTGATCACTGTGATAAAAGCCGGATGATCACGTTCCTTCCCTGCTGTTTGCTGTCTGCTGTATACTGTCTACCCGGGAGGTTCAATGACCGAAGAACAGGAAAACAAAGACCGGAAAGGCCTGAAGCGCGCCGTGCTGATCGGTTCCATCCTCGGGGCCCTGGCGAGCCTGGCTGCCGCCATGGCCATGGACATGGTGCTCGGCAGCTCGCTCCAGGGGACCTGGTGGGACGCGTCGCAGCGCGACGTTACCAAGATGTTCGGCCCGGGGTGCGGCCAGAACCCCGTTGCCGTGGGGCTCATGCTTACCTTCGTTATGGGCTTTCTTGCCGCCTTCGGCGCCTTCCTCGGCATGATCGTCGGTGTCTTCATGTACCGGCTCTTCAGGTCCGTGCTGAAGTGATGCAGAGAAAGGCTGATGAAAAAGCAGTTGGACACGGATAACTTCTGATGGCCACGGATTGAAGCTCAAGCCGGGTGAAAGGCGAAAGGCAAGGACTTGTTGGACGCGGATAAAGGCGGATTTGCGCGGATAGGGCAAGGCGCTTTTGCCACAGAGGACTCAGAGAGCACAGAGTAGGGCGAAAGAAAAGCAACTGGACACGGATAACTTCTGATGGGCACGGCTTTTCCGGTTGCCCCCTGAATTCTGACCCCTGGCCCCTGACTTCTGATTCCCGGCCCCTGGTTTACAGCCACAGCCCTTTTCAGACGTATATTTCTTGTTTGTACAGGTTTTTCTACGTCCCATCCTCTGCCATTGCTCACAAACCAACAACTCGGTGAGCGAAAACACTCAGAAAATCTTGCTCTTTTCTGGATGGTTATCAGTATCTAATTGATAAATAGCGTTATTCATTGCAGGTATGTGTATTGCATTAAGTGTGCTGATTGCAAGGTGCGTCTGCGTTCTTTGCTGTTGCAACATCGTGTAACTCGTTGATTTTCAAGGGGAGCGGGGATATGAAAAAATCAGCTTGGCTCGTCGTCATTAGTATATGCACTACCATTCTGATCGCCGGCATTGCCTATGGGGGTGTCGTGGGCAGCAAGCATGATTTTTCAATGGGAGGAACGACAGGTTTTCGGGCGGCTAACGGCACCGAGACAGAGGTCTGCATCTACTGCCATACTCCGCACGGCGCATCTGCAGTCCCTCTCTGGAACAGAAACCTCACTTCCCCCGGAACCTATACAATGTACAACAGCCCCACCCTGAATGCCGCTCTGCCCGCAGCCCCAACAGGAATCAGCCTGCTCTGCATGAGCTGCCATGACGGCGTATCAGCCATTAATGCGCTGGTGAACTATGGACCGAACGGACAGGCCCCTACATGGTCCGGGCACGATCAGCTCGGCGATATTACTAACTATCCACCCTCGAGCGATCCGAACCTGACCAAGAACCTTTCGAACGATCATCCGGTTTCCTTTGACTATAATGCACCTCTGGTTGCTGCTGACGCAGCCAGCAGGGGATACGCAGGACTGGTAGATCCAACGACTCCAGCGACCATCGCGCCGCTCAAGCTGTTCAACGGCAAGCTCGAGTGCGCAACCTGCCACGATCCTCATGACGACGGCTTCCCCGACAGGGAGCCCTTTCTGCGGATGAGCAACGCTGGCAGTGATATGTGCCTGACCTGCCACATCAAGTAGGCGCGGCATGAAGCGAGGCCAGGGAATGGCGAGAACAACGACATCTGCCGCAGTGACGAAGCAAGGCCAAGGAGGCGACATGAAGGCGACTCATGCTCCAGAAGGAAAAATACGCGGAGTGCTGCCGGCGCTGCTGATCAGCGCCAGTCTCCTCGCCGCGCCGGCCGCGCACGCGGCAGACCGGCTGTCGTCGATCACCAAGACGGCCGTGCCGACCCGCCTCGCCCTTGACGCCAAAGGAAACCTCTACGTTACCGAGCCCCGTGACCGCAACCGTCTCCTGGTCTTCAACCGCCAGGGCGGGCTGGCGCGCACCATGAACGGCCTGAAGGGACCGGGCGGCGTGGCCGTGGACGGCCGGAACCGGGTCTATATCACGAGCAGCGCCACAAAGAGCGTGAATGTATATACTGCTGATTTCGTCTATTCCGGCCAACTCGGCAAAGGCGACAATGAGTTCCTGACGCCCAATGCCGTTGCCGTCGCCCCTGACGGCCGCGTCTATGTGGTGGACACCAAGGCCAACCTGGTGAAGGTGTATGATGCGAACGGCAATTCTCTTTCCTCTTTCGGCGGCTGGGGCAAGACGAGCGGCAAGTTCAACGCGCCCATCGATCTTGCCGTGGACGGCGCGGCAGGCGAGATTTACGTGACGGACATGGGGATATTCACCGATCCCACGAAGGGCGATACGGCCGGCGCCCGGGTCCAGGTCTTCGATCTTGAGGGCGCCTTCAAGCGCAGCTTCGGCCAGTACGGCACGGGAGACGGCAAGATCATGCGGGCCTTGGGCATTGCTGTTGCCGGAGACCGGGTGTACATCGCGGACGGCATGCAGTCCGTGGTCCACGCGTTTGACAGGAACGGCACGCCCATCGGGACCATCTACAGCCTCGACCATCCCATGAAGAACCCCATCGGCCTTGCCGTGGGCAGGGACGGACGGCTGTTCATCGCTTCGTCCAATACTCCTTCCATCGAGGTGTACGGCCTGCCGGGCTATACAGCCATGGCGGTCGCGCCGAAAGCACTTGCCTTCAGCGCTGTCCAGGGAGGCGTTAATCCCGCGCCCCAGACGGTCACCATAACGAACAGCGGCACCGGGACGCTCTCCTGGACCGTTGCCGCGTCGGCCGGCGCCACCTGGATCGCGCCGTTCCTGCAGGTGATCAACGAGACAGGGCCCGGCGCGTCAACTCCCTTCTCCATTGCCCTGAGCACCGCCGGTCTGGCTGCCGGGACCTACAACGGTTCAGTCACCTTCACTGCCGCGTCAGGCGCAGCCGAGACCGTTGCGATAACCCTCCTTGTTTCGCCTCCGCCGCCGCTGCTGACCGTGGGGCCTGCATCCCTGTCCTTCACGGTGAAGAAGAACGGGACAGCCCCTGAGCAGTCCCTCAGCATCCAGAACAGCCGGGGCGGCGCCATGACCTGGACCGCGGCGGCCTCGCCGTCCTGGATCACCCTCGCTCCGGCATCAGGTTCAGCGCCCGGCACGGTGATGGTTGGCGTGAACAGCCAGGGCCTTGCAGGAGGCGCCCATAGGGGCGCCGTCACGATCACGGCGCCGGGAGCAGACGCAAGCCCCACAGCGGTTAGCGTCACCCTGCAGGTGCTGAACTCCGGCAAGGTGAAGGTCACTTCCAACAAGTCTGAAGCGAAGTTCACGATCTCCGGCGCGGCCGCGTACAGCGGCGGCGGCACGGAATGGGTGAGCGATATTATCGAGGCCGGCTCGTACACCCTCGCATTTGATGACATTGCCGGCTTCGCCAGGGTCCCTGCCCAGACCTTCACGGTCGAGGCAGGCGCAGAAATCGCCCTGCACGGCGAGTATGTGGAACAGAGGGGCAAGGCCCGCATCATTGCCGGGTCAACAGGGGAGAACAAAAAGAACGTGACGATCCTTGCCCCTGACGGCAAGGTCGAAACTACTTTTGAGCCCTTCGGATCGTCAGAGAACATCCGCGTGGCCGCCGCAGACCTGGACAACGACGGTCTTGACGAGATCATCGTTACGGACGGCAAGCGGACGATCAGGGCGATGAACGCGGCAGGCGTTGAACTGGCATCTTACGAACTAAATGGAGCAAAGCACATTGTGCTGGCAGCGGCTGATGTGGATGGGGACAAGAAAGCAGATCTGCTTGTGGGCTGTGAAACAAAGGGCGGCCGCGCAGTGCTGCAGTTTGCTTACAGCGGAGCAACCCTTACCAAGGGTCGCACCCTGGTGAGCGAGGAGGGGAAAGATGAGTTCACCCTTGCCGCCGCGGACCTCACCGGTGACGGGTCCGCCGAGGTGATCATCGCCGATGAAGGCGGTTTGCGGGCATACAACGTGAACGGTGCGTCAGCATCGCAAATATGGGCGCTGTCGGGCCAGTTCGGCGAGGCCCCTGAGATCGCCGCAGGCGACCTGAACGGCGACGGCACGCCCGAGATCGCCATGAGCCGCACCCTGGTGACCAGGAGCGTTCAGCAGGTCCAGGCAGAAGGCAAGGCAAAGCGATTCCTGGGCATCCGGTATAAGAAAGGCAAATCAGGCGTGACCGAAGCGGTCGATAAGTACACGCGGCTCATCGAGATCATCGGCGCTGACGGCAAACCAGCAGGGGTGCTTGTTCAGGCCGCAGGCAATGAAAAACGGCCCTCCAGCCTTGCTCTGGGCGATCTGGACGGCGACGGCAAGTCGGACATCGCAACGGCGGCCGGATCAGGCGGCAAGCAGGATTCGACCATCTTCATCTACACAGGCGCGGGCGTCCTCACGGACAGCTTCACCGTGCCTGACAGCAAACAGGGCCTGAACCTGGGCCTGGGGATGCTGCAATGAGCCGGGGCAGGGAGAGCGCACCTATGGGGACGGGACCGCGGGGTTGGAGCAGTCAATCATCGTCAGAGGGCAGGTGGACTATGAGCATGAAAGCTAATATGAAAAGGTCGATCGCAGCGGCATGCTTCCTGTTCCTGCTGCAGCTGTTCGTCTCCGCGCAGCCTGCCGCGGCCCTGGACAATCCGCATAACACGATCAGCATGAATTGCCAGACCTGCCATATAGCCGCTCCCCCGGCGAACTGGTGGACCGACCAGGGCACGAGCAGCGGCCTCTGCGGCCAGTGCCACAACTCCGGTCTTCCCATGGGCGATGTCCAGACCCACTCAACAAGCGCGAAGTACGGCAACATAAC
>JBBIHD010000049.1:0-11183 GCA_037447195.1 Nitrospirota bacterium
CGCCCGCAGGCCCTTCACGTCCCGGAACGACGCAGACATCATGACCCGCGGAGAAACAAGCTTGCCGATGTCCCCCGCGAACAGGATGGCCAGAAGGAGAACCGCCAGTCCGGCGGTCACCACGGTCCCCACGCGGAGCGAGGACCAGATGAACTTCTGCTTGTAATCGTACATGGATTACCCCCCTGGGAATGGCCGGTCTTACCGAACCAGAAGCAGCGCATTGATGAACTTCTTGAGCTCCCTGTCATCAGTGTTCAGCAGGCCCGGCAGGTCCCCGTCAAAGGTGATCCTGCCGTTCCTGAGATAGAGGAAGCGCTCAGCGACGCGAGCCGCTGCCGTCACATCATGGGTGACAATGATGCTCCCCCTGCGGTCCGGCGGCTCTCCCGCAGAGAGCTCATTGATAAGGTCACAGATGTTCTCCGCCGTGAGCGGATCGAGGCCCGTGGTCGGCTCGTCGTAGAGCATCATGCGGGGCTCGCAGGCCGCCATGGACCGGGCAATGGCGGCGCGGCGCTGCATCCCGCCGCTCAGCTCAGCTGGCATCAGGTCAATGGAGCCTTCTATGCCGACCTTGCGCAGGAGACCACGCACCTCTTCCTCGATCTCCTCTTCGGACAGCACGCCCTGCTCCCGCATGCAGAAGGCGACATTTTCCCGGACCGAGAGGGAGTCGAAGAGCGCTCCTTCCTGGAACACGATGGTGAATTTGCGCCGGACGTGCCGGAGCTGAGACTCGCTCAGGCCCGCGATGTCCTCGCCGTCAACCAGGATCCTGCCGGAGTCCGGACGCACCAGGGCGAGCAGGAGCTTCAAAATGGTCGTCTTGCCCTCGCCGCTGCCGCCCAGGAAGGCAAGCCGGTCCCAGAACCGCGCCGTAAAGCTCACGCCGTCAAGCACGCGGTTCGAATTGTACGCGAGCGTGACATCCTGGAACTCGATCATGCCTGCATCCCCAGCAGCAGAAAGAGGATCTGCGTCAGCAGAAAGTCCGTCACAATGATCATGATGATGGAAAGGACCACGGCCGTCGTCGTGGACAGCCTCAGCCCCCGCGCCCCTCCCCGCGTCGAAAGCCCCATATAGCAGCTGATCGACGCTATCAGGAAGCCGAACATGAATGGTTTGGCAAGACCCGAGATGATATTGTTGAAGTTCATGATATCGGCTATCTGGCCCCAGTAGAAGGACCCGCTCTGGTGGCTGACGAAGGCCGCAATGTACCAGCCGCCGAAGAGCGCCGCGCCGTCGCCGATGACGGTAAGCACGGGCAGCATGAGCGTCGCGCTCAGGACGCGGGGCGTAACGAGCTTCTTGACCACATCCATGCCGAAGACCCGCAGCATGTCCACCTGATGTCCGAGCACCATGGATCCGAGCTCCGAGGCCATACCGGATCCTACCCGGCCGGCAAAAGTGAGCGCGATGGCCACGGGGCCGATCTCCCGGATGATCGAGATGCCCACGATCTTGCCCGTGTACATCTTGAGCCCCAGTGCGGAAAGCTCGGTGGATATCTGGAGCGACAGCGCCATGCCGATGAAGAGAGAGACGAGTATGACGATGAAGAACGAACCGGGCCCCGCATAGTCCATCTGCTCCACGGTCTCACGGACGTAGAAGGGCCGGCGAAAGATCCCGAGCAGGGACCTCGCCGATAGCACATAGTAATCCTGCGCCTGCGCCAGCAGTGTTCGAAGGTTCATGGGCACGAGTGTACGCTCTGGTTCTTGCCGGGGGGTAAGGACTGAACAATTGCGACAATATTAGCATGTTCCCTTCCCGTGTGCAATCCCCTGCGCGGCCGCGGCTTACCCCTTTGACGTGACGGCCTGTTCAGGCTACAATGAAGCATCAATGACCGGTGAGAAAGGGGGAATCGAATGGCTGCGGGATGCTTTATCGGGATCGATCAGGGAAGCAGTTCCACGAAGACACTTGCCGTAAGTCTGGACGGCCAGGTGCTGTACCAGACGCAGAAAGAGCTGTCCACTCCTGTCCGCGAAGACCGGCAGGTGGAGCAGGATCCCCGCGAGATATCCGGCTCTGTCGAAGCGGCGCTGAACGAGACGCTGCAGACCCTTGCGGGACGGCCAATCCTGGGCATCGGGCTTTCCTGCCAGCGCTCCTCATGCCTCGTCTGGAATGAGGCGACAGGCGAACCGCTTTCGCCGGTCCTGAGCTGGCGCGACACCCGGGGCACAGACCTCGTCGATCAGCTCGCTGCCGGGAAAGAGCGTATATTCAACACAACAGGGCTGCCGCTCACGCCCTACTATTCCGCCACGAAATTGCGCTGGCTCCTCCAGCACCTGCCCGCAGCGTCGGCGCCGGGAGTGGTTTTCGGCACGCTCAGCAGCTTTCTGACCCAGCGGCTGACCGGCGCGGGAAAGGCGCTGATCGACCACGCCAGCGCGGCGCGCACACAGCTCATGAACATCCATTCCCTGGCCTGGGACCCCGTGCTGCTGTCCCTCTTTGGGCTGGAGGGCATCCGCCTCCCGGAGATCGTGCCCACGGCCTTCGCCTTCGGTACGGTCGCCGCGGCGAACGCGCCGCTGCTTGCCTGCATCGGCGATCAGCAGGCAGCCATGGTAGGCCTGGGGGTTCTGGAAAAAGAGGACGGCGGCATCAACTACGGCACCGGCGGGTTCCTGATGGTGAACACCGGCGCCGGGCTGGTTTCTGCGCAGGGGCTCATGGCGTCGGTGCATTATTCCACGGAACAGACGCGGACTTACCTGATAGAAGGCAGCGTGAATGCCGTGGGCGATGCGCTGGAGTGGCTGCGCAGCCGCTTCGGCCTGTTCAGGGAATATCCGGAGGTTGATGACCTGTGCTGGAAGGCGCTGGACGATGTGGTGGCCTTCGTGGGCCTGAACGGCACCGGCGCGCCCCACTGGGAGCCGGGCATCTCAAGCAGCCTGCACGGCCTGACAGCGGAAAGCACGCCGGCAGACATCGTTCGGGCTGCCGTGGAAGGGATCGCCTTCTTCATGAAGGACATCAACGAGGCGATCAGGTCTACCGGCATTCATCCGCGCTCCTTTGTGGTTGCCGGAGGCCTCTCGGCAGCCACCTACCTGGTGCAGCTCCAAGCGGACCTGCTGAGCGCCAGGGCGCGCGTAAGCGCCATGCCGGACGCGTCAGCCCTTGGCGCCGCGCTGCTTGCCGGCTTGCAGCAGGGAGCGTGGACAGTATCGGATATCAGGACGATGACGGCTCTCGGCGAGGTTGTCGAGGGAGAAGATAATCCCGGTGCTACCCGGCGGTACCGGCGCTGGAAGGAACTCCACCGGATAACGGCGGAGTTGGACCGCATGGAATAGCAGCCGCCCGCCCTGCCCGGCGCAGCAGGACCCCAAAAACGAACAGGGCCGGCTTAAGTGACCGCCGGCCCTGCACAACTACGCTAGTTCCCGCCTGCCTCCTTCTTCTTGGTCGAAAATCCGAAGGGATAGTAGGCCGGGCAGAAGCCGATGGCACTGGTCAGGAGAAATACGATTGCGAATATCCCCAGCACGATCGCAACTGTGCCGCTGAGCGTTCCGGTGAGCAGCAGAATACCGATCAAGACAGCTGCTCCCGTGCGGATCGCCCTGTCCAACGTTCCCATGTTCGTCTTCATAGCTCTCACCTCCCTTTCCTCGTACGTATCAGCATGCGCCTTGCCTGCTCTGCGGGCCTCGCCGTGCAGATCGTCTGCCTGCCCGGCGCGGCGGTCTGATCTCTGTTGACATCCTGGAAAACTGCGAAGGTAGCTTTATTACATTATACCACGCTGCCACGCGCTCTTCGCCGCCGCTTCTCAGGCCCTGTTCTTTTTGTAGCTGCTCAGGTACTCAGGTCAGCCATGAGCGATAGGCGCTGTGAGCGTGCAGTGTAAGCGCCTGCGGACCGAAAGCGCTGAGGGTGTAAGCACCTGTCCTGTTGAAGTTTCGGCGTTCTATGGCACGCTAAGCGACGGAGCGAGCGGCTGACCTGAGTAATTACTTCTTTTTCACGATCGCCGTCATCTGCGGCTCGGCCCGCTCCATGTCTTCAAGCAGCAGGAACTGCACACGGGCGCGGTGAAGGTTCTGGGCGGGAGACGTAGTCTTGAAATAGGTATCACCGCGAAGATAATCGGCAAGGAACCGGAGGCCCAGCTCATAGGTGATCACCTTCGGCGAAACAGCCAGAAGCTCGACCTCGTCGGGCGTCAGGAACATGCCCGCCTCGCCGAGATATCCCCCGGCAAGGGCGGCAAAAAGGTCCGGGTCGAGGCGGATTTCGCCGAAATGCTTTGCGTCCTCTCCTGCGGGGTTGCAGGCTGAGCGCACGCAGTCTCCGAAATCAAAATGCACAATGCCGGGCTTGACCGTATCCAGGTCGATCATGCAGACCGCCCTGCCCGTCACGTCGCTGATCAGCACATTGTTCGCCTTGGGATCATTATGCACCACCCGCAGCGGTATCCTGCCGCTGTCCAGGCGGTCCATGAGCAGCGACGCCGTCCGCCGCCGCCGGTTCACGAACTCTACCTCCGGCTTCACCTCGGCGGCGCGGTTTCGCGCGTTCTTCTTGAGCGCGTCGTCGAATTCCCTGAGATAAAAAGGTGTGTTGTGAAAGCTGGGGAGCGTGTCGTGCAGCAGCCGCGGCTGCAGGTCCGAGACCAGGGCCTGGAACCGGCCGAGGCCGCGCCCGATCTCGCGTGCCAGGTCAGGGGTCGAGACGGTGTCATACACGGAGCAGGACTCGATATAATGCGAAACGCGCCAGGCCGCTCCTGCCGCGTCAAGAACAAAGGACTTCCCATCGACCGCGTAGACAAGCGACAGCACCTGCTGCCGGGGGTCGCTGACGCCGGCCGCGGCCAGCCGGTGCAGCATATGGTCCGTCACGGTGCGTATGTTCTCCATCACCTGCACGGGCCGGGCAAAAACGCCGGGATTGAGGCGCTGCAGGATGTACCGGCGCGCTGTCTCGCCCTCGAAATACTCGCAGAGCCAGGTGTCATTGATCAGGCCGGAGCCCCACTTCTCCGCCTTGACAAGAGCGCCGGGGATCTCGAACTGGGAGAGGATGGATTCGATCATGGCGTCAGCGCCGGTCCCGCTTCGAGCGGGATGCCTGGCATGGCATCACCGCCGGACGATTATTTTTTTTCAGCCGGCTCGGTGAATACTTCCTTTACCTTGTCCCAGAACCCCTTGGTAATAGGAGAGCATCCGTCCGTGCTCAGGCAGTCAAACTCCTTGAGCAGCTCTTTCTGCCTGGATGAAAGCTTTGCCGGCACTTCGACGGAAACCCTGCAGAGCTGGTCGCCGCTGCCGGAGCCGCGCAGATGGGGAAAGCCCTTGCCGCGCAGGCGGAACACATGGCCCGGCTGGGTCCCCGCCGGGACCTTGAGCTTCGCGGGGCCTGAAAGCGTCGGCACCTCGATCTCCGTGCCGAGGGCCGCCTGGACAAGGGTGACCGGCACCTCGCAGAGGATGTCCTGTCCTTCACGCTCAAAGATCGGATGGGCTTCTACATGCAACACCACATACAAGTCGCCGGGGGGGCCGCCCTGCGTTCCCAGCTCTCCCTCACCGGAAAGGCGGATCGCCGTTCCCGTTTCCACGCCGCCGGGGATCTTGACCGACAGCGTCCGTTCCCGCTCAACCCGCTTCCTGCCCTTGCAGGCCGGACAGGGATCAGTGATCATCCGGCCTTCGCCGCCGCACTTGCCGCAGGTGCGTGAAATGCTGAAAAAGCCCTGCTGCATGCGCACCTGGCCCGCGCCATGGCAGGTTGTGCAGGCCGAGATCCCGTCGCGCGAACGCGCGCCGAGTCCGTCGCATTCAGGGCAGCGCTCCCAGCGGGGCACGCGGATCTTCTTCGTCGTGCCGAAGGCGGCGTCCTCAAAGCTGATCGCGAGATTATACCGGAGGTCCTCGCCTGCCGCGGCGCGCGACCTGCCGGCGCCGCCGCCGAAGAACTGTTCAAAGATGTCTCCGAAGACGTCGCCCATGCCGAAGCCGCCGAAGCCGGCCTGGCCCTGGGCGCCCGGAGCAGTTCCGTACTGGTCATAATAGGCCCGCTTCTGGGGGTCGGACAGGACCTCGTAGGCTTCGTTGATCTCCTTGAACTTCTCTTCCGCTGCCTTGTTGCCCGGGTTCTTGTCCGGATGGTGCTCGTGGGCCAGCCGGCGGTATGCGCGCTTCAGTTCAGCGTCCGTTGCGTTGCGGTGTACTCCGAGCAGTCCGTAATAATCTTTTGCCATAAGAATGACTCGCGCCCTGGGGCGGATGATCTCCTTCGATAAAAAAGAGGATAGCGGACGTTTTGCCCGCTATCCTCCGGATGCTGACCCTCGTGATTACTTCTTGTCCTTGTCCACTTCCTCGAACTCGGCGTCGACCACCTTTTCCTCGGGTTTCCCGCCGTCGCTGCCTGCAGCTCCGCCGGGGCCCGCTCCCGGTCCGCCGCCCTGCTCCTTGCCCATCTTGGCGTATACCTCTTCGGCCAGCTTGTGGGAAGCCTTCGAAAGGTCGGCTGTGGCCTTCTTCATAGCATCCACGTCCGTACCGTCCTTCACGCTCTTCGCCTGCTCAAGGGCCTTCTGGATATCGCCGCGCTCCGCTTCGGCCAGCTTCGAGCCGTAATCGGCCAGGGATTTCTCCACGGAATAGATCAGCGTGTCCAGTTCGTTCCTGGCCTCGGCCGCCTCGCGCTTCTTTTTGTCCTCTGCCGAATGGGCCTCTGCTTCCTTCACGGCCCGGTCGATCTCCTCCTTGCCCAGGCCGCTCGTTGCCGTGATCCTGATGGACTGCTCCTTGCCGGTGCCGAGGTCCTTTGCCGCCACATGCACGATGCCGTTCGCATCGATGTCGAAGGTCACTTCTACCTGGGGAACGCCGCGCGGCGCCGGAGGTATGCCCACGAGCTCGAAGCGGCCCAGCGTCTTGTTGTCCCCGGCCATCTCGCGCTCGCCCTGCAGCACATGGATGGACACGGCGGGCTGGTTGTCCGAGGCCGTGGAAAACACCTGGCTTTTCTTCGTCGGGATCGTCGTGTTCCGCTCGATCAGCCGCGTCATCACGCCGCCGAGGGTCTCAATGCCCAGCGACAGCGGGGTCACGTCGAGCAGCAGCACGTCCTTCACGGCGCCCGTCAGCACCGCGCCCTGGATGCCCGCCCCGATGGCGACGACCTCGTCGGGATTCACGCCGCGGTGCGGGTCCTTGCGAAAGAACTCCTTCACCGCCTGGATCACCCTGGGCATGCGCGTCATGCCGCCGACAAGGATTGCTTCGTTGATCTTGTCGATGCTGCTGTCCGCATCGGCCAGGGCCTTCCGGCAGGGCTCGATGCTCCGCTTCACCAGGTCCTCCACAAGCTGCTCGAACTTGGCCCGCGAGAGCTTATAGAGCAGATGCTTCGGTCCGGTCGCGTCGGCGGTGATGAAGGGCAGGTTGATCTCCGTCTCCATGACGGTGGACAGCTCCACCTTTGCCTTCTCGGCCGCCTCCTTAAGGCGCTGCAGCGCCATCTTGTCCTTGCGCAGGTCGATGCCCTGGTCCTTCTTGAATTCGTCGGCAAGCCAGGTGATTACCTTCTCGTCGAAATCGTCGCCGCCCAGGAAGGTGTCTCCGTTCGTGGACTTCACCTCGAACACGCCTTCCCCGAGCTCCAGGATGGAAATATCAAAGGTGCCGCCGCCGAGGTCATAGACGGCAACGGTCTCGTCCTTCTTCTTGTCCAGGCCATAGGCAAGCGAGGCCGCCGTCGGCTCGTTGATGATCCGGAGCACGTTCAGACCCGCGATCGTTCCCGCGTCCTTCGTTGCCTGCCGCTGGCTGTCGTTGAAATAGGCCGGCACGGTAATGACCGCATCGGTCACTTTCTCTCCCAGGTAGTCCTCGGCGGTCTGCTTCATCTTCTGCAGGATCATTGCCGAGATCTCGGCGGGGCTGTAGACCTTTCCGCGCACCTCCACGTGGGCGTCGCCGTTCGGCGCCTTCACGATCTTGTAGGGAAGGTGCTTCATTGCCTCCTGCACCTCCGGCGCGTCGAACTTGCGGCCGATCAGCCGCTTGATCGAGAACACCGTGTGGTCGGGGTTCGTTATGGACTGCCGCTTTGCGATCTGGCCGACCAGCCGCTCGCCGCCCTCCGTAATGGCCACCACCGACGGCGTCGTGCGGCTGCCTTCCGAATTCGGGATCACGACCGGCTCGCCGCCTTCCATGACCGCCACGCAGGAGTTGGTTGTTCCCAGGTCGATTCCGATTACTTTTGCCATGGCTGCCTCCTTAGCATACTGTGCATGATGATTGCTCGCATTAATGAATTGAACCGCGGTAGCACCGCGGCACTCTCTGCTATTCGCTCCCGGCCGGTCCCGCAGACGCGGACGCGGGCCGTTTTGCCACCGCCACCTTTGCGTGGCGGAGCACCTTGTCATGGTACAGATATCCTTCCTGCATTACCTGCGCTACGGTGTTTTCGGGCAGGTCCGCTGTTTCCACCTGCATGAGCGCATCGTGCCGCGCAGGATCGAAGGGCTGTCCCTGCGAGGCGAAGGGCTTGACACCGGCCTTCTCCAGTACATCCCGGAACTGCCGATGCACGAGTTCCACGCCTTCCCGAAGTCCCTGTGCGTTCTGCGGCGATTCGTCGGCATGCTTGAGCGCCAGGCCCAGATGATCGACCACGCTCAGCAGTTCGGACGCCAGCTGCTCGTTGGCGTACTTGCGGAAATCAGCCGTGTCGCGCTGCATGCGCTTGCGGTAATTCTCGAAGTCGGCATAGGTGCGCAGATACCTGTCCTGCGCCTCGGCCGCCTCGCGCGTCTTCTGTTCCAGCGCCTGCGCAAGCTTTTCGACCTCCTCGACAGAGGCCGTTTCCTGTCCCGCCGCCGGCGGAGCCCATTCGACGGCCTCGCCCTCGTGATCCTGAAATTCTTCGTTCATGGTCATTTCCCCTCGATGCCCCGGTGCAGCCGCTCGTCGAGAATGCGCGACAACAGGCGGGACGTATAGTCCACCACCTGGATCGCCTGCCGGTACTGCATCCGCGTGGGGCCGATCACTCCCAGCGTTCCGACCACATTGCCGGCCGCCCGGTACTTGCCCACCACCAGACTGCAGCCCTGCATCTCGAAATAGGGGTTCTCGCTCCCGACGAACACCTTGATGCCCTCTGCGGCGATGCTCATGTCGAGGAGCTTCAGCAGCTTGTACTTGTCCTCAAAGGCCCGGAGCAGTGTCTTCATCTTTTCCACATTGGCGAACTCGGGATGATCGAGCACCTGCGCGGCGCCGCCGACAAAGACCTTTTCAGCATCCCGGCCGTGCACATCGTGGCTTGCCTGATAGGTCTCATCCATCAGCTGTATGAAAACCCGCTTTTCCTCGCCCAGCTTCTCCTGGAGGCGCTTCCGGATATCGGAAAGAGAATGCGATTCCAGTTCCTCGTCAAGAAAACGGCTGAAGGTGTTCAGCGCCTGCTGGTCGATGCTCTCATCGAGATCGATCAGCTTGTTCTGGACCAGCCCGCTCGCGGTGACAAAGATGATCAACACCTGCCGGCCGCGCAGCCGGACGAACTCGATATGCCGGTAGGAGCCCTCAGGCTCCGCCGGCGCCACCACGACGCCGGCATTCCGGGAAAGGGCCGCCAGGAACCGGCTCGCATCTTCCATCAGGGCGTGCAGATCGCCCCCGCCCAGCCTGGGCGCGGCGCTGAAACGGTCCTCGAACTCCTCTGCCTCGTCCTCGACACTGACCAGCGTATCTATATAGTAGCGGTAGCCCTTGTCCGTAGGCACCCTGCCGGCAGACGTATGCGGATGGGTCAGGAACCCCATCTCCTCAAGTTCGGCCATGATGTTCCTGAGCGTAGCCGAACTGAGGCCGAAATCGTACCGCTGGCACAGCACGCTCGACGCCACCGGAATGCCTGACAGGATATAGCTGTCGATCACTGCCTGGAGGATCTTTTCGTTTCTTTCGCCAAGTGCCATGGTCCTTTTCCCCGGTTAGAACGCATTTCCTCAGGTGCGTTTGAGGGCACCCTCTGCTTAGCACTCTAACCAACAGAGTGCTAAATTTAACACATCGCTCAGAGAAGTGTCAAGTATTTATTTGGTCCAGGTAACTGCTCAGGTACTCAGGTCAGCCATGAGCGATAGGCGCTGTGAGCGTGCAGTGTAAGCGCCCGCGGACCGAAAGCGCTGAGGGTATAAGCACTTGTTCTGTTGAAGTTTCGGCGTTTTATGGCACGCTAAGCGACAGAGCGAGCGGCTGGCCTGAGTAATTACTGGTCCAGCCAGGATAACGGGCAGACACAAAAAGGTCCCGCACCCATACGCGGATGCGGGACTCGCGCCCTGGTGCAGACAGGGCCGGGAAGCAGTCTGTTCCATTGACCTATTGCCTATGCAGCCTTTTTGACCACTTTCTCTTCCTCAAGCTGCTTTGCCCCCGAGGTGTCGATCTCGATCTTGCGCGCCTTTTCCGCCTTTTCAGGCACCGGCACGGTCACCTCGAGAATGCCGTTCGCGAATTTCGCCTTCAGATCGTCGATCCTGGCCCCTTCAGGCAGCAGGAAATGCCGCTCAAAGGCCCCGTAGGAGATCTCCCGGTAGGTATAGTCCTCTTCTTTCGCGTCCTTCTCGTGCTTGCGCTCGCCCCTGATCACGACCTCCCGTTCCGTTACGCTCACGTCTATGTCCTTGGGATCAAGGCCCGGAAGTTCCGCTTTCACGACGAGGCGCCCGTCCTTGATGTAGCTCTCAAGTGCAGGCATCCACTCCGTGGTATGCTCCGAGGTCTGGCTGCCGAGGAACCGTTCGAACAGCCTGTCCATATCGCGCTGCATGGAGCGCAATTCATCGAACGGATCCAGACGCTTCATGATCCTGAACGGATCCCAACGCATCAGGCTTTTCATAAGTGATTCCTCCTTTCCTCGTTATGCTATTTCCGATCGCTGCTGCTGACGCCTATGCTCCTGCACCCTTCCGTGTCCCGTCCCTCTGCGAGGAAGGTCTACTCCCCGAACCTCGCTCAGAAAGAAGAACCGCCGGAGAGCATAGTTTATCAGTCAATTTATATTTTACCACAACATTAGCACTCTGTCAAGCAGAGTGCTAATTTAAGCAACATGTTGAAATATATAACCTTATTATTACGACACGCGGTAATAAAGCC
>JBBIHD010000050.1:0-11117 GCA_037447195.1 Nitrospirota bacterium
CTGGGAACAGCGAGTGTGCGCTTGACAGTTTTACCGACAATTTTGACGTACACCCTTTCCCGCACTTTTCCTTGACAAAACCGGCGCGATACAGTATCTTACCCCCCTGATGTTTCCGGAGGACCTGGGGCGGTGTAGCTCAGCTGGTAGAGCAGGGGAATCATAATCCCTGTGTCCGGGGTTCGAGTCCCTGCACCGCCACCATTTTCCCTCTCCCGTACCGTGCTGCATCCCGCCGCCTGCTGCAACCTTCGGCACGATCAGGCGACTGCACCCCTTCCTGATGACACTCGAAACGATCAAAAGGACCATCGACGGCTTCGGCATGGTGCGGCCCGGAGAGAAGGTGCTTGTTGCGCTCTCCGGAGGGCCGGACTCGGTCTGCCTGCTCCATGCCCTGCACGCGCTCTCGGCAGAGTTCGGCATCACCCTGCATGCGGCCCATCTCGACCACATGTTCCGGGGCCGGGAATCGGCCGACGAGGCCCGCTTTGCCGCGGATGTTGCCGGACAGCTCAAGGTCCCCTGCACCGTGGCATCCACTGACGTGCCTGCCTACTGCCGCGACCGGGGGCTTTCAGCACAGGCCGGCGCCCGCGAGGTCCGGTACCGGTTCCTGCAGCAGGTCTGCGACGAGACCGGGGCCTCCCGCATCGCCCTGGGACATACGGCTTCGGACCAGGCAGAGACGCTGCTGCTGCGGCTGCTCAGGGGGGCGGGCCTTGCGGCGCTCGCCGGCATGCCGCCGGTCAGGGACAGGATCATCCGGCCGCTCATCGACTGTACGCGGGGCGAGGTGCTGCAGTACCTGCGGGAACAGGGACTGTCCTTCGTGACGGATCCTTCCAACCTGAAGCCTCTCTATACGCGAAACCGCATCCGCCAGGACATTATGCCGGCGCTGAAGGCATTCAATCCCCGCATCGAACAGACCCTTGCGGCCGAAGCAAGCCTGCTGCGGGACGAGAACGCGGCCATGGACAGCCTGCTCCGCTCCGCCGCTGACAGCGTAATGACGACCGGAAAAGACGGCGTGCTGCTGGACCGGTCCGCGTTCGGGCAGCTGCAGCCCGCGCTGATGCGGCGGCTCCTTCGATCAGCCCTTGCGGCTGCCGGCGCAGAACCCGCGGATTTTTCCTCGGTCCAGATCGATGAGGCCGTCCGTTTCCTGTCCACAGCCCGGACGGGCCGCGCCATGCGCCTTCCCCGGGGGCTCGAACTGGCCAGGGAATACGACCGGTTCCTGCTGCGCGCTGTTCGGGAGGCGCGCGAATGTACTGTGCAGCTTGCTCTGCCGGGCGTCACCGACGCCCCCTTCTTCGGCCTGTCAGTGGAAACGACCCTTTCCAGCGGCCCCCTTCCGGAAAACAAGGATGCTGCCGGAATGGAAAATTACGGCTGGCAGGCCCTCTTCGATTATGATAAGATACGGCCGCCTTTGTATGTTCGGACCAGGCAGCAGGGCGACCGGTTCCAGCCTGCAGGCATGGCGGGAAAAAGCAAAAAGCTTCAGGACTTTCTGGTTGATGAAAAGGTCCCCCGGACGAAGCGTGATGCCCTGCCGATCGTGGCCACGGAACAGGAGGTGCTCTGGGTCGTGGGCATGCGGACCGATGAACGGTTCCTGGCAGGGCCGGGGACGAAGCGGGTGCTGGCGGTGCATGCACGGAAGGCTCCGTAAGCAGCCAGGCTGGACGGTGAGGGCCCCACTCCTGACGCCTTCCACCTGGATATCTCACGAGAGTTATCTTTTCTTTTTTGGAGGAAACATGGTAGGCATTGATTTCGGCAAGCCGCTCTTCACGAGCGAGGAGATCCAGCGGAAGATCCAGGAACTGGGCGCGCGGATATCGACGGACTACGCCGAGAAGGACCTGCTGATCATCGGCGTGCTGAAGGGCGCGCTCTTTTTCATGTCCGATCTGCTCAGGAATCTCAGGATCTCCGTCCAGATGGACTTTATCCACTCCACCAGCTCGGCGTCCCGCAGCGAGGGCGGCAACCCCGTCAAGATCCTTTCGGACATCAAGACAGACATCGCCGGCAAGGACATCCTCCTGATCGAGGACATCATGGACTCCGGGGTCACCGTCGATTACCTGAAAAAAATGCTGCTCGAACGGAAGCCCGCCTCCCTCAAGGTCTGCGTGCTGCTCGACAAGCCCGATCGCCGGAAGGTCCAGATCGAGGCCGATTACGCCGGCTTCCGCATTCCGAACAAGTACGTGGTGGGATACGGCCTGGACTACGAGGACCGCTACCGGAACCTGCCCCACATCGCCGTTCTGCCCGTTGAGGACCGCTGAGCGCGGACCCGCGGGGCCGCACTTGTCATGCCCCCGTGAATATGTTAGTATGCGCGCACATATATTCGAACACTTGATACAGGCAACGGAGGTTTCAAGCAGTGAACCCATTCTATAAAAACCTGGCACTGCTCCTGCTTTTCGCCGTAGTGGCCGTGCTGCTCCTGAACATTTACGGCACCGGGAACCAGGCCGCGCTGGAGGTCCCCTTCAGCGAATTCATCGCCAAGGTGAACGCCTCGGAGATCAACGACGTCACCATCCAGGGCCACGAACTGCGCGGCACCTACGCGACAGGCAAGTCCTTCCGGGTGAACCTGCCGCCCGAATATCCCGACCTGGTGAAGGACCTCATGGCCAAGGGCGTCAAGATCAAGGCCGAACCGGTAAAGGAGTCGGGCTGGACCAATTTCCTGTTCCTCTGGGCGCCCATGATCCTGATCGCCGTCTGGTTCATGTTCATCATCCGCAACATGCAGATGGGCGGGAACAAGGCCATGTCCTTCGGCAAGAGCAAGGCGCGCCTGCTGAACGAGAACACCAAGAAGGTGACCTTCAGCGAAGTGGCCGGCATGGATGAGGCCAAGGTGGAGGTCCAGGAGATCATCGAGATCCTGAAGGACCCGCAGAAGTTCCAGAAGCTCGGCGGCAAGATCCCCAAGGGCGTGCTGTTGATGGGGCCTCCGGGCACCGGCAAGACCCTGCTGGCCCGGGCCGTGGCCGGCGAGGCCGGCGTGCCGTTCCTGTCCATCAGCGGCTCGGATTTCGTCGAAATGTTCGTGGGCGTGGGCGCCTCGCGCGTCCGCGACCTCTTTGAGCAGGGAAAGAAGAACGCCCCCTGCATCATCTTCATCGACGAGATCGACGCCGTGGGCAGGCACCGCGGCGCGGGCCTCGGCGGCGGACACGACGAGCGGGAGCAGACCCTGAACCAGCTGCTCGTCGAGATGGACGGCTTCGAGTCGAACGACGGCGTGATCCTGATCGCCGCAACGAACAGGCCCGACGTGCTCGACCCGGCGCTCCTGCGGCCCGGCCGCTTCGACCGTCAGGTGGTCATCCCCCGTCCGGACCTTACCGGCCGCGTGGGCGTGCTGAAGGTGCATACGCAGAAGATCAAGCTGTCCCCCGACGTGAACCTCGAGGCCATCGCGCGCGGAACGCCGGGGCTGTCGGGAGCGGAGCTGGCGAATATCGTGAACGAGGCCGCCTTGCTCGCCAGCAGGTTCGACAAGAACCAGGTGGAGAACATCGACTTCGACCGCGCCAAGGACAAGATCCTGATGGGCCTTGAGCGCAAAAGCATGCTGATCAGCGATGACGAAAAGAAGAACACGGCCTACCATGAAGCGGGCCACACCATGGTCGCCCGGTTCATTCCCGGCACGGACCCCGTGCACAAGGTGTCGATCATTCCGCGCGGCATGGCGCTCGGCGTCACGCTCCAGCTGCCGACGGCCGACCGCTATTCCTATGACCGTGAGCATCTGCTGAACAACATTGCCATCCTGCTCGGCGGCAGGGCCGCCGAGGAGATCGCGCTGAAGCACATGACCACCGGCGCTGGCAACGACCTCGAGCGGGCCACGGGGCTCGCCCGGAAGATGGTCTGCGAGTGGGGCATGAGCGACGCCATGGGCCCGCTGTCCTACGGGAAGAAGGAAGAGCAGATATTCCTCGGCCGCGAGATCGCCCAGCATCAGGACTACAGCGAGCAGACGGCGCTGGAGATCGACCGGGAAGTGAAGCGCATCGTGATGGAGAATTACGAGCGGGCCAAGTCGCTCATCACGGAGCGCGCAGAGTCGCTCGACGCCCTGGCCAAGGCGCTGCTCGAAAAAGAGACCCTCGAGGCCTCTGAGATCGACGTCATCCTGGGCATCGCGCCCGCCGCAGCATAACCAACCCGTCAGCGGGGACGCGGCGCGATCCATTCTCCCTGCGGACCCCAGGAGGCCCATGGAACCTGCCGTCGGGATTCTGCGCCGCGGGGCGCCTGCCGTAAGCATCACAAGGCTGTCAGCCGGGGAGATCAGCGCCCTGCAGGGCGCCGCAGCCCTTCCCGACGCCCGGGTTTCCCTGGTCCTGCGCGATTCTCCGGCCGGGGCCGGGGCGCTCGTGGCCGCCTCGCCTGAGGACCTGCGCCGCTTTTTCTCGCTCCTTGCCGCGTTTCGCCCCGCCCTTGCCGGCCTAGGCCGGAAAATACAGTCTCTCCTTGACAACTCTTTCCGCAGCGATTATAAATTGAAGTGCAGGGGCCGCGTTCTCGATCTCGGCAGCCGCACGCACATCATGGGCATCCTGAACGTGACGCCCGACTCCTTTTCCGACGGCGGCAGCTTTCTCGACCCCCTGCGGGCCCTGGAGCGGGCCCGCGAGATGGCCGACCAGGGCGCCGACATCATCGATATCGGCGGCGAGTCCACGCGGCCCGGCGCGGAGTCCGTGCCGGAAGATGAGGAGCTGCGCAGGGTGCTGCCGGTCATCGAGCGCCTTGCCGGGGAGCTGCCCGTCCCCCTCTCCATCGACACCTATAAGTCGGCAGTGGCCGGGAAGGCGCTCCAGGCGGGAGCGTCGATCGTGAACGACATCAGCGGGCTGCGCTTTTCGCCCGACATGGCCCGCGTGGCCGCTGACCACGGCGCGGCCGTGGTCATCATGCACATCCGGGGAACGCCCCGGGACATGCAGAAAGACCCCCTGTACGACGATGTTGTGCGGGACGTGGCTGTTGCCCTGGCCGAAGGCGTTGAGCTGGCCCGGCAGGCAGGCGTGGACCCCGAGCAGGTGCTGATCGACCCCGGCATCGGCTTCGGAAAGACCTTCGAGCATAACCTGGCGCTCCTGGACCGGCTCGACGAGTTCCAGGCCCTGGGACGGCCCATCCTTCTCGGCACGTCCCGGAAACGATTCATCGGCGACGCCCTTGGTGTTGCCGACCCGGCGCTCCGCAGGGAAGGAACAGCGGCAACGGTCGCCCTCGGCATTGAGCGCGGCGCCCGGGTGGTCAGGGTCCATGATGTGAAGGAAATGGCGCAGGTGGCGCGCATGACCGACGCCATATTACAACAGGCACGAAATGCGAATTTCTAAATTCGGGACGTCCTGCGCTATTCGGAACGTTGCATTTTCGCGCCTGCTCAGCCCTGTCTCACACAAAGCCCCAAAGCACACGAAGAAAGGAATTACCCTAAAAACGGTGATTGGACGCTGATGTGCGCGGATGGACGCGGATAAAACAGAACTTTGTATTGAAAGACGATCAACCATCAGGGGGAATATTTTACCGGGATTAGTTTTGTTTTTTATCAGCCTTGATCCGATTTTATCAGAATTGATGAAATCGAAAGGAGTCATGATTGATAAAATCGTAAAAACTCAGATCTAACCACAGAGCCAGGTCGGGCACGGAGAAAACCTTCTCATTCTCAATAGTTTTTCGACCTGTCTCTATGTCGACCTGGTGGATTTTGACTTTTTACGAATCTATCAGATTTGATCCGCGTCCAAATGCTTTTTTTCGATTGATGAAATTGGTTTCTTCCAGGCGGTTTAATGAGCAATTTCACCGAAATAAAAGAGGCCCTCGCCCACTACCGGTGGTTCAACGATACCGTTGACATCGCGCTGGTCTACTACATTTTTTACCGGGCGCTCCTCTTCATCAAGGGCACGCGCGCCTTCCAGATGCTCGTGGGAATCGGCGTGATCGTGATGGTGCTGCTCGCCTCCCGCCTCTTCGAGTTTTACACCCTCGACTGGCTGATCCACAGCTTCTGGTCCCAGATCGTGATAGCCCTCGTGGTGCTGTTCCAGCCCGAGATCCGGCGCACCCTGGCCCAGGTGGGCGAGCGCCATTTCTTCCGCAACCTCTCCCCGGTGCAGGGATCCAAATTCATCGAGGAGACGGTAAAGGCCTCCGTGTCCATGGCCAACAAGCGGATCGGCGCCCTGATCGTCCTGGAGAGGGAAACGGACCTGACGAACATCGTCGAGATGGGGACCCTGCTCGACGCCAAGGTCTCGAAGGAACTGCTGGTGAGCATCTTTCTGCCCTACTCGCCGATCCATGACGGCGCAGCGATCATCCGCAATGGCAGGATCATCGCGGCCGGCTGCTTCCTGCCTCTGACGCTCTCGTCGAACCTCTCCAAGTCCCTCGGCACGCGCCACCGGGCGGCCGTGGGCCTCACCGAGGAGACCGACGCCGTCGTGGTCGTTGTTTCGGAAGAGACCGGCGAGATATCCGTGGTCATCGGCGGTCTGATCGAACGCAACGTGGACTCCAATACGCTCCGGAAGATCATCTCCGATATCTTCGTGAAAAGGAAGCGCTCAACCAGGTGAACCGCCTTCTCGACCGCATACTGGCCGCTGCCGCGGCCATCGACTACCGCAGGCTCTTCATCGAGAACTGGGGCATCAAGCTCTTCTCGCTGCTGCTCACTCTCTCCCTCTGGTTCTTCGTCACCTCCAAGGGAAAGATGGAGCTGTCCCTCACCGCGCCGCTGGAGCTGCGCAACATCCCGAAGGGCATGGCCGTGGTGGGCGATGTGCCCGGCAACCTGGAAGTGCGCGTCCACGGCCAGGAGCGGCTGCTCCGGGACATCACGGCAGGCAAGAAGGTGGCGGCGATCCTCGACCTCTCCTTCGCCCGGACGGGCGAGAACATCCTGCGCATCTCGCCCGAGGACATCCAGCGCCCCACGGGCGTGTCCGTGACGCGCATCACCCCCTATGACATCAAGGTCAGGCTCGAACCGGTGGAGCGGCGGACCATGGAGGTCAAGCCGCGCCTGCGGGGCGCGCCTGCCGCGGGATATGTTGTGCGCAGCGTGGTCGTCACGCCTCCGCGGATCACCGTGGAAGGCCCCCGGAGCGCCATGGATTCGCTCTTTTCCATGCATACCATGCCTATCGACATCAGCGACCTGACCGCGCCGCTCACCGTGGACCCCAAGATCGACTACCAGGGAAAGCCCGTGAAGGTCCTCGAAAAGGGCATCAGTGTGAAGATCGTGATCGAAAGGAAGGGCCGATGAGGAAGCTTTTCGGGACCGACGGCGTCCGGGGCGTGGCGAACCAGGACCCCATGACTTCCGAGATGGCCCTGCGCATCGGCAGGGCAGCGGCCCATGCCTTCCGCGACTCCTCCCGCCGCCACCGGATCGTGATCGGCAAGGACACCCGCCTTTCGGGGTACATGATCGAGAGCGCCCTCACCTCGGGCATCTGCTCCATGGGCGTGGACGTGCTGCTCGTGGGGCCCGTGCCCACGCCGGGCATCGCTTTTCTCACGCGCAGCCTGCGCGCCGATGCGGGCGTGGTGATCTCGGCGTCCCACAACTCCTTTGAGGACAACGGCATCAAGTTCTTCGGCCCTGACGGCCACAAGCTTGCCGACGCCGTGGAGGCGAAGATCGAGGACCTGATCTTCACGGGCACCATCGACGGCGTACGGCCCACGGCCTCGGAGATCGGCAAGGCCTACCGGATCGACGACGCTGTCGGCCGGTACAATGAGTTCGTCAAGTCCTCTTTGCCCAAGGGCATGGACTTCACGGGCCTGCGCGTGGTCGTTGATTCGGCCAACGGCGCCGCCTACAAGATCGGGCCCCAGGTCCTGCTGGAGCTCGGCGCCGATGTGGTCTCCCTCTATGATGAACCCGACGGCACGAACATCAACCGCGGCTGCGGCTCCCTCCATCCCGAGGTCATCTGCCGGGCCGTGCGCGCCAACAAGGCCCATGCCGGGATCGCCTACGACGGCGATGCGGACCGCGTGATCTTCTGCGACGAAAGAGGACGCATCATCGACGGGGACATGGTCATGGCCATCTGCGCCCTGGACATGATCGGCCGCGGCAAGCTGAGGCACAACACGCTCGTGGCGACGGTGATGAGCAACCTGGGCCTGGAGCGCGCCATCGCCGATGCGGGCGGCACGCTGGTCCGGACCGCCGTGGGCGACCGCTACGTCATGGAGCGCATGCTCGCCGACGGCTTCAACCTGGGCGGCGAACAGTCAGGCCACGTGATCTTCCTGGACCACAACACCACGGGAGACGGCATTGTGACGGCCCTGCAGGTGCTTGCCATCATGAAGCAGAGGGACAAGCCGCTCTCCGAACTGGCGGCCTGCATGACCACCTATCCCCAGACCCTCGTGAACGTAAAGGTGAAGGAACGAAAAGACCTGGCAACGGTCCCCGCTGTAGCCCAGCGCATGGCAGAGATCGAGAAGCAGCTCGACGGCACAGGCCGCCTGCTCGTTCGCTACTCGGGCACGGAGCCCAAGGTGCGGGTGATGCTCGAGGGCGAGAACGAGGACGAGATCAAAAAGCTCGCCGAGGACCTGGCCGGCATCATCCGTGAAAAACTGGCATAGCAAGTTGGTCTCTTCACGTAATTACCCTGGTCCTCTTCTCTATGCAGACCCCCCTCATCGTGATCACCCTGTCCTATCTCACCGGCCTGCTGCTGGGGCAGGCATTTCTCTTTGTTCCGAACACCATCATCCTTGCATCGCTCGCTGCTCTTGCCGCTGCCGTCATCTTCCTGAAGAGAAGCGAACTCCCGCTCACCCGCCTGCTGCTGATCATGGTTCCGACCCTCCTGGGAGCCATCGCTTACGTTCTTGCAGCGGTATGGACGCCTGCGGACCACTATCTGCGCTCGCTTAACTTCGACCGGAAGGACCATCGCGTCGCCGGCGTTGTCTCTACACCCCTCGACCGGGACCCGGGGCGTACGGCCTTTCTGCTCGATGTCCGGGAGATCGACGGATCGCCGGCAGCGGGCCGGGTGCGCGTGAGCGTGCGTGAAGAGCTCACGGAGATCGGATACGGCGATCTCCTGACGATCGAGGGCCGCATCTTCGAGCCTGGCGGCTACCGCAATCCCGGCGGCTTTGACTACCCCGCCTATCTTGCCCTGCGCGGTGTCCATGCCATGGTGAGCGCCAGGGACGGGCGCCATGTCCGGGTGCAGGAGCAGGGCCGCGGCCTCTTCCGGACCATCCAGGACTGGCGGGAACGCATCCGCCAGGCATTCCTCGAAGCAACGGACGGCCCGGGCTCGGCAATTCTGCAGGCCATGGTCCTCGGTGAAGAGGGGGGCCTGACCGATGAGATGCGGGACCGCTTCATGGCTGCCGGAGTGACCCATATCATCTCCATCTCAGGGTCGCACCTGGGCCTGGTGGCGGTCCTGTGCTTCGGCTTCGTACGGCTCCTGCTCTTCACCCTGCCTGAGCGGACCTATCATCAGATCACGATCCATGCAGACCCGAAGAAGATCGCGGCATGGATCACGGTCCTGCCCGTCACCTTCTATGCCCTGCTCGCCGGGGGCCAGGTGGCCACCATGCGCTCCCTCGCCATGATCCTCGCGGCTCTCGCCGCCCTGGTCATGGACCGCGAACACGGCCTCATGCGCTCCCTGGCAGCAGCGGTGCTGGCGCTCCTCATCCTGTGGCCCCAGGCCCTCTTCGACATCTCCTTTCAGCTCTCCTATCTCTCGGTGCTGGTGATCGGTTATGTCGTGACCTTCTGGAACGAACTGCAGCTCCCCGCAAGGACCCCCTGGCAGAAGGTGCGGAACGGGACCGCGCTGCTCACGCTCATTTCCCTGGCCGCAGGGCTCGCCACGGGCCCGCTCGTTGCCCTCCACTTCAACCAGGTCTCGCTCATCGGCGTTCTCTCGAACATGCTCGTCATTCCCTTCGCGGGATTCCTCGTGGTGCCCCTGGGCCTGCTGTCAGGGGTCCTTTCGCTCTTCTTCGGTTCCCTTCCGCTGGCCGCGCTGAACCAGACCGTGGCCGATGCCTTTGTGGGCGCTGTGAACCTCTTCTCCCGCGCGCCCCTTGCCGAAGCGCGTCCGCCGTCGCCGGGCATGGCCTGGCTCATCGCCTATGCCATCGTGATCTCGTCCTCGGCGGCGTACCTGCGCGCCCGGCTGCTGTCCCGCCTGCGGCCCCTGGAACATTCTGCGCGATCATCACGCCTTCACCTGGCGGGCATGCTCTGCGGCGCGGTGGTCCTCGCCCTCGCGGCCGCGTGGTCCTTCGTGATGCCGCAGCCAACGCGCCTCACCGTGCTGGACGTGGGCCAGGGAGACTGCAGCCTGCTGGAGCTTTCATCAGGCCAGGCAGTGCTGATCGACGGCGGCGGGACCTATGACAACCGCTTCGACATGGGCCGCCGCGTAGTCGCGCCCTTCCTCTGGAACCGCGGTATCAGGAAGCTTGACCTGGTGGTCCTGTCCCATCCCCATCCGGACCACCTGAACGGACTGTACTTCGTCCTTGACCGTTTCCGCGTGGCAACGATATGGGAAAGCGGATGGGAGGAAACCAATCGGGCCTTTGATGAGTTCCGGCGCTTCGCGCAGCAGCGGACCATACCCGTGATAACAAGCCCGGCGGGAACGACTGAGCGCCTGGGCCTGGCTGAGCTGCGGGTCCTGCATCCTGGTCCGTCCTACCGGCCCGAGATCCGCAAGACCTACGCTGTCGAGAACAACCGCTCCCTCGTGGTGATGGTTGATGCGGGGCACGCCCGGTTCCTCTTTACAGGAGACTGCGAAGCCGACGCAGAAGCAGCGCTCCTGCACGGAGGAAAGGACCTGTCCTGCGAGGTGCTGAAGGTGCCCCATCACGGAAGCAGGAGCTCCAGCACCGCGGGCTTTGTGAACGCGACCCGTCCGGCCATTGCTGTTGCCTCAGCAGGACGAAACAACCGCTTCGGCCATCCTGCCGACGAGGTGGCGGCGCGCTACGAGCAGGCAGGGGCCCGCTTCTACCGGACCGAC
>JBBIHD010000051.1:0-399 GCA_037447195.1 Nitrospirota bacterium
TGCTCAACCACTACATCTTGTGGTCACCCACACGCGTTCCGGAAGGACCATATGTTCTGAAGTGAGGCTCTTTAAGGAATCTACTTTTTTGCTATCTCAATCAATAAGATGGTACTCCTTGAACGGCGGCTTGATAAGGAGGGCATTTAAGGGGCTCCCCTTAATGAACTCCCCAGTGCTTTTTGAAAGGTGCATATCCGCTCCGGCGAATGCGTCTATATATATGTATTGAAGCGAGGGGCTTTTTTGTGCGGCAAGGATTTTTGAGTACGCGACAGCGTATTCTTTGACGATATCAAGCTTTATTCCGACCAATACCCAATTTCGTCATATTTCATCTTCTGTATCCTCGTCAGGAAATATTCATCTTCTTGATCTTCTCGATCAGCGTCGTGCGGT
>JBBIHD010000051.1:499-11076 GCA_037447195.1 Nitrospirota bacterium
TCAGGCCCAGAAGCTGGGCCGCCTTGCTGCGCACGCCCCCGGTGCGCTCCAGGGCTTTGACGATCAGGTCCTTTTCCAGGGAGCCGATCACGTTGTGCAGGTCGATGCCGTCTTCAGGCAGGTCCGCTGACGCGAAAGCTGCGCCGGAATGCCGGTTCTTTCCTGGACAGATGCATTATTTACCCTATTCCTTTTCTCTCAGCCTGTTCTTCACTGCTGTCCAGATTTCCATCACGCCGAGACGGCCGGCCCAGTCCTCGATATAGCGCAAATCCAATTCTTCGCCGCTGATCTTGAGTATGCCGGTGATATCCCGAAGGTGTTTTTCCGATCCGCCCTCTTTGTAAAATTCCATCTTCTTGAGGATAACGTCCTCGGGCGAGGCAAACGCCCCCTCCTGATCAGGAAACACCGCGCTTCTTTTCCTGCGGGAAAATTCCGTTTGGGAAAATGCCGTCTTTTTTGTCAGGATGATGTCAATTTTCAAGCCCGAACCGGCATGGATGATATTGAATTGACCTCTCGTTGCTATTTCCTCGGCGATCATGTCCTTATCGCAATAGAATTCCGGCGGCGGGAAAAAAGCGGCAAATTCGTTCACCTGCCCCGGTTTTATATCGGCCACGATATCTATATCCCGGGTAAACCGCGGCTCGCCGTAATAGGCTGAGGCCTGCGAACCGGTGATCATGTACGGTATTCGCAGCGTTTCCAGTGAGCGGACGACCGTCCGCATCAGATCACTTTGTTCCATAGGCCACTCGCCGGATGAGCTCTTTCTGAATTTGCTCGTTTGTCCACTCCGGATGCGTGCTTTTTAGACGGGCGGTAATTGTCTTTTCAAAAAAAGACCAGGCATCCCAGGCCATGCTCAGCCGCTCCGGCCCGGTCTTGGTTTTTAGTATTTCCGCGACCCTATCGTCGACTACTTCGATCTGGCCTTTGTCCAGTCTATACATTGACGTCTCCATTCGGATCACGTTTATATGCTCTGCGTTGGCGGTGTTTCCTTGTTCGGCAGATCGATGACGCGTACTACGTTATATTCATCTTCTTGATCTTCTCGATCAGCGTCGTACGGTTCAGGCCCAGAAGCTGGGCCGCCTTGCTGCGCACGCCCCCGGTGCGCTCCAGGGCCTTGACGATCAGGTCCTTTTCCAGGGAGCCGATCACGTTGTGCAGGTCTATGCCGTCTTCAGGCAGGTCCGCCGCGGCTGCGGGCGCGCCGGCTGCTGCTTTTGGCGCCCGCTGCTCTGCTGCCTGCTCCGGCTCCCCGGCCTCACCCCCGGCAGCCTGCCTGATCTTTTCGGGCAGATCGTCCACCTTTACCTTTTCACCGTTTACCAGGATCGAGAGCCGCTCGATCAGGTTCTCGAGCTCCCGCACGTTGCCGGGCCAGCGGTACTGCTGCAGCAGGGACAGTGCCCGGGGCGAGAAGGCAAGGGGCTCGCGCTTCCGCTTTTTCGCGAACTCGTGCACGAAGTGGTCCATCAGCAGCGGCAGGTCCTCGGTCCGCTCCCGCAGGGGCGGCAGCTGCACGGGGATGACGTTCAGGCGGTAGAAGAGGTCCTCGCGGAACAGCCCGTTGGCAACGTGCCGCTCCAGGTCCTTGTTCGTGGCGGCCAGGATGCGCACGTCGACCTTGATGGTCTTCATGCCGCCGACGCGCTCGAACTCCCGCTCCTGGATCACGCGCAGCAGTTTGACCTGCAGCTCCGGGGCCAGCTCGGCAACCTCGTCGAGGAAGAGCGTGCCGCCCTGGGCCAGCTCGAACCTGCCGAGCCGGGTGGTGACGGCGCCGGTGAATGCGCCTTTTTCGTGGCCGAAGAGCTCTGATTCCAGCAGGTCCTTCGGGATGGCCGCGCAGTTCAGGGGAACAAAGGGCCCCTGGGCCCGCGAGCTGTTGAAGTGGATGGTCTTGGCGATCAGCTCCTTGCCGGTGCCGCTCTCGCCCAGGATGAGCACGGTGCTGTCCGTGTCGGCGATCTTCTCGATCAGCTCGTACACTTTCTCCATGGGCTCCGAGTGGCCGATGAGCCCCTTGAAGTTGTAGCGCTTCCGGAGCTGCATCCGGAGCATGGCGTTCTCTTTCTGGAGCTTGGCGTGGTTCAGGGCCTTTTCTACGATCATCATGATCTCATCGAGGTTAAAGGGCTTGGTCACATAGTCGTAGGCGCCGAGCTTCATGGCGTCAACGGCGTTCTGGACCGTGCCATGGGCCGTGAGCAGGATGACGGGGGTGCCGATCTTGGACGCGGAGACCTCTGCGAGAATGTCCATTCCTCCGACGCCCGGCATGACCAGGTCCGTGACGATCAGGTCGAAACGCTCGGACTTGATCAGCGCCAGGCCGGCCTCGCCGCTCTCGGCGATCACCGGTTCGAAGCCCTTCTCGGTCAGCACGGAATTCAGCACATCCCGCACGGTCTCGTCGTCATCGATTACCAGCAGCTTATGCATGCATAATTATTAGCAGAGAACTGCCCATCTGTCAATGTATTGACATCCTGCCGGCAGAACTGCGAACCTTGACCGCTGAAAATTGATGATTTCGTAAGAAGTCAATTTGTCACACAAAGGCACAGAGGACACGACGAATAGCCAATTGAAAAGAAAAGGTTTTTACCCTTTGTGACTTCCTCCGTCCCGCATCCAATTGTTATAGATACGGAGCGGGGGTGGCTTTGTGTGAGACCGGACTTTTTTACGACTTTATCAAAATTGATAAAATCGTAAAAACTCAGATCTAACCACAGAGTCAGGTCGGGCACAGAGAAAACCCTTAAATTTTCGAGACGTTTTTCTCCGTGTCTCTGTGTCTCCGTGGTGGATTTTGACTTTTTACGAATCTATCAAAATTGAATTGAATGTATTTAAAACAGCTATTGGACGCGGATCAAATCTGATAACAGCCGATAAAAACGGATGAAAACCAAATGTGGCGCTGAATGAAAACCCACCTGTCTGGTGTATGCCCTCTTCTCTTAGAGCTTTGAGATTTATAGACTATTTCTTTGTCTGTAATGATCAGATGTTCCTGATTTGATCGGCGTCCACCTGTTTTTTCAAGGTCATAGTTTTGACAGAAGCGAAAGCATATAACTTGAGCAAAATCAATGCATTGCCTTCGGCACGATAATTGAATAAGACCCCTCGACGCAGAACTGTCATCACCAGAGGAGGAAGTGAAATGTCAGAAGAGAAACAGCCCGAGCAGGCAGAAGGCGGGAACGAGGAGCGCAAGTCCGGCAGCAAGAGCCTGATCATCGTGATCATCATGCTCGTGCTGGCCATTGGCGGCGGAGCAGCAGCCTACCTGCTGGTCTTCAGCGGCGGCGGCGAGGAGAAGGTGGAGAAGAAGAAAGAGACCAAGAGCGCGCTGATGGCCCTGGACCCCTTTGTGCTGAACCTTGCCGAGCCGGGCCGGTTCCTGAAGGTCACCATGCAGCTTGAGATCGTGGACGCGACGCAGCAGCCCTCGGTGGAAGCGCGGATCCCCCAGCTCCGGGACGCGGTCATCACGCTGGTGAGCAGCAAGTCGGCCCATGCCGTGGCATCGCCGGAAGGAAAGTTCCAGCTCAAGGACGACCTGCTGCTGCGGGCCAACCAGGCCATGGGCGAAGGCGTCACCTTCAAGAGCCTCTACTTTACCGAGTTCGTGATGCAGTAGCGGCCCCATGCCGCCCAGGGAGAGCAGATGAACAATGTCCTTTCACAGGATGAAGTTGACGCCCTATTGAAGGGCGTGCAGTCAGGCAGCGTCGAGACGGAAGGCGGCGGCCCGGCGGCAGCGGGCATCAGGAACTATGACTTCGCCGCGCAGGAGAAGATCGTGCGCGGCCGGCTGCCCGGCCTGGACGTGATCAACGAGCGGTTCACGCGCTACTTCCGGAACACCGTATCGAACCTGGTCATGCGCTTCGTGGACATCACGGTCCAGGGCACGGAAACGGTCAAGTTCGGCGAGTTCATGAAGTCCATTCCCGTGCCGTCGAGCATCAACATCATCGAGATGGAGCCGTTGAAGGGCTACTCCCTCCTGGTGCTCGAAGCGCCGCTGGTCTTCGCCCTGCTCGAGATCCTCTTCGGCGGCGGCTCGCACATGTTTGTGAAGTCCGAAGGCCGCTCCTTCACGGCCATCGAGCAGCGGGTGATAAAGAACTTCGTGAGCGCGGCCTTGAAGGACTGCGAAACGGCATGGAGCGCCGTCATGCCCGCCAAGCCCCGCCATGTGAGCTCCGAGATGAACCCCCAGTTCGTGACGATCGCCATGCCGAGCGAGCTGGTGGTGCGCACCGAGATCCGTCTGGAGATGAAGGGGTTCACGGGCAAGCTGTACTTCTGCCTGCCCTATTCCACGCTGGAGCCGGTGAAAGAGCGGCTGTCGTCAGGCGTGCAGGGCGACCGCTTCGATGCGAACAATCCCACGGCAATGCGGCTTCGCGAAATGATCGCGGGAGCGGCTGTCCGCGTGACGGCGGAGGTCGGCCGGGTGCAGATGTCCTTCGGCGAGATCATGAGCCTCAAAAAAGGCGACGTCCTCACCCTCGGCACGTCGTCGACGGACGAGCTCGTGGTGAACGTGGAGCGCATCCCGAAGTTCCGGGGCACGCCGGGATACAGCCGCGGGAACCAGGCGCTCAAGATCACGCGGACTTATTAGCGCAGCAGATAAGGCTGTGATTGATATTTGATGGACCCATAAAAAGGCAGGTTTTACCACGGAACCACGGAGGGCACGGAGGAAAGCCTTTCATTATCATGCCAGGGCCGGAAGAGAACTGTCAGAGGGACAGCATAAGGAGAAGCACATGGACCAGACACAGGCACAGGCACAGGCGGCGGCAAAGCAGGCCAGGCCCGCAGCGGCCGGCGGGGCCGGGTTCGAGGAGATCAGGCCGGACGGAAAGAGCGGGTCAGGGTCCCGGGACATGGACTTCCTGCTGGACATTCCCCTCGAGATCACCGTGCAGCTCGGCAGCGCGCGCATGCTGATCAAGGACCTGCTGCAGCTCAATCAGGGGTCGGTGCTCGAGCTCGAGAAGATCGCCGGAGATCCCATGGAGATCCTGGTGAACGACAAGCTCGTGGCCCGCGGCGAGGTCGTGGTGGTGAACGAGAAGTTCGGCGTGCGCATCACGGACATCATCAGCCCCACGGAAAGGATCAGGCAGCTCAAATGATGGACGCATACCTCCAAATGGCGGGCGCCCTGGCGGGTGTGGTGGGCCTGATCCTCGCGGCCGGGTTCTTTTTCAGGAAGAAGCAGGGGGCCACCGGCTTCATGAAGGTCCTGGGCTATCAGCCCCTGGGCCAGAAGGCGGGCATCGCCGCCGTGAAGATCGGCGCGGAAGTGCTGCTCGTGGGCGTCACGGCCACCGAGGTGCGGCTGCTCAAGAGCCTGCCCGACGGCATTGCTCCCGAGGGGCAGCGGGAGCAGCAGACGGCCCGCGAGATCACCGATACGGTCAAAAAGCTCAGAACGATCAAGGAATCGATGTATGCGTCTCAGTGATCCCGCCATAGAGGTCTTTCTGCTCATCAGCCTGCTGTCGCTCCTGCCGGCCGTGCTGGTGATGTTCACGTCCTTCACCCGGATCGTGGTGGTCCTGTCGTTCCTGCGCCAGGCCATCGGCGGGCAGCAGATACCGTCGAACCAGGTCATCATCGGTCTGGCACTGTTCCTGACCCTTTTTGTCATGTCGCCGACGGTGGACGTGGTGGCGGAGCATGCCATCAATCCCTACATAAAGAAGCAGATATCCCTGGAACAGGCCCTGACGAACGCCGGGCCCCCGCTCAAGTCCTTCATGCTGAAGCAGACGCGGGAGAAGGACATCGCCCTGTTCCTGGACCTGGCCAAGATGGCGGCGCCGGAGCAGGCCGGGGACCTTCCGCTGCGCATCGTGGTGCCGGCTTTTGCCATCAGCGAGCTCAAGACGGCCTTCGAGATCGGGTTCCTGATCTATCTGCCTTTTCTGATCATCGACATGGTGGTGTCGAGCATCCTGCTGTCCATGGGCATGATGATGCTGCCGCCCCTGCTCATTTCGCTGCCCTTCAAGATCCTCCTGTTCGTGCTCGTGGACGGGTGGAACCTGGTGGTCGGCTCGCTGGCAAGGAGTTTTCTATGAACGTCGACATGGTACAGGAGCTTTCGGGCCAGGTCTTCAAGATCATCCTGCTCGTATCAGGCCCCGCGCTGCTCGTGAGCCTGCTGGTGGGGCTCATCGTCAGCCTGTTCCAGGCGGTGACGCAGATCCAGGAGTTCACCCTGACCTTTGTGCCGAAGATCATCGCCGTCTTCGTCTCGATCTTTCTTCTCTTCCCCTGGTATGCGCGGCTGTTGACCCATTTCACCACGGACCTGATGGAGAAGATGCCGTCGTACATCAGGTGACCGGGACAGGGGAGAAGCCGAAGCTGAGGGATCTGAAAGGGCAGTGGGACCTCTGCCCCTCACCTGTATCCTCTCCCCAGCGGGGAGAGGGTGGGGTGAGGGGGCTTCCGTAGGAAGCATATCCATCCGATGTTTCAGATTTGATCGGTGTCCAATAGTACTGGTTGGGATTATTCATGGAAACGCTGACAGCCTACATACCGACGTTCCTTTTTGTCCTGCTCCGGGCCGGGATCGTGATCAGCTTTCTGCCCTTTCTGGGCAGCAAGATGGCGCCCATGCGGTTCAAGGCCGGGCTTGCCGCGGCAGTGGCGCTGGTGCTGACGCCGGTGGTGAACATCGCGCCGCCGGACGGGCAGATCGCCCAGATGGTGATGCGTGAAGTCGTCTTCGGCATGGTGCTGGGCAGCATGGCCCGGTCCGTGTTTACTGCCGTGGACATGGCGGGGCAGATGATGAGCAACGCCATGGGCCTTTCGATCGCCACGGTCTTCAATCCCGAAGTTGGAAACTCCGCCGAGATTTCGCGGTTCTACGGCATGATCGCCATCCTGGTCTTTCTGGCCCAGGACGCCCATCATGACCTCATCGCCGTCTTCGTCAGCAGCTATGAGATGGTCCTCCGAGGCGATCACGGCGCGCGACCTCGCCGCCTATGCCCTTGCCACGGGCGGCGGCTTTTTCACCATTGCCTTCAAGATCGCGGCGCCCGTCATCGTGGTGATGCTGGTCACCCAGCTGCTGCTCGGCTTTCTGAACAAGGCGGCCCCCCAGATGAACGTGTTCTTCGTGGGGTTCCCGGTGTATATCTTCGTGGGGTTCCTGGTGATGATCACGGGGCTGCCGGTCTTCATCGCCGTGGTGGGCGGCCATACCGGGGCGATCCGTGACCGGATGATGCAGTTCCTGGCCGGCGCCGGAGGATAGTCATGGCCGACGACAACGACAAGGAACGAACAGAGAAAGCAACACCCCGGCGGCGCCAGAAGGCGCGGGAGGAAGGCCGCGTCGCCCGGAGCCGCGAACTCACGGCCATGGCCGGCATGGGCGGCATCCTGCTGATCTTCCTCTTCTTCGGCGCCTTCTTCATGAGCCGCATGTCGGCCCTCACGGGCGGGCTGCTGTCCTTCCGCTACGGAAGCGACCCCCTGACGGTGGTCCGCGCCGTGTCCCTCGAGACGGGCGCTACGGTGGCGCCCTTTCTCGCCGTTGCCTTTGTCGTGTCCCTGGCAGCGGCCCTGCTGCAGGGAGGGATCGTTGCAAAGCCGATCAAGGTCGACATGGAGCGCCTGAACCCCCTGAACGGCCTGAAGCGGCTGTTCTCGGCCGAAGGGCTCGGCAATTTTCTCAAGAGCCTGGTCGAGTTCATCGTGGGCGGCGTTGTAGTGTACCTGATCATCGACCGGCTCCTGCCGTCCCTTCCCCAGCTTGCGGCCATCGAGATGCGCCATCTCTACGGCGTTTCGCTCCGCTTCATCGGCCAGGCGGTCCTGTCGGCCTTCGGCGCCTTCGCGGTGATGGCCGTCCTCGATTATCTGCTTGAGCGATGGAAGTTCGAGCGGTCCATCAAGATGACCAAGGACGATCTGCGGGAAGAGTACAAGGAAACGGAGGGCGATCCCACGGTGAAGGCGCGGATCAAGAGCCTGCAGCGCGAGATGGCGCGCCGCCGGATGATGCAGGAGGTGCCGAAGGCCACGGTGGTGATCACCAACCCGACCCATCTGGCCGTGGCGATCCTGTACGACAAGGCGGGCATGGCAGCGCCCAAGATCATCGCCAAGGGAGCCGGGTATGTTGCCGAGAAGATCCGGACCATCGCCCGCGCCCACGGCGTTCCCGTGGTGGAGGACAAGCCCCTGGCGCGCGCCCTTTTCCCGCTGGCCCTGGGGTCCTTCATTCCCGAGCAGCTCTACCGGGCCGTGGCGAAGATACTGGCATACATCTATAAACTGAAAGGGAAGACGGCATGATCACGCTTGAACGCGCAAAACAACAGACCGATGTGCTCGTCGCCGCCGGCGTGGTCGCCATACTGGGCGTCATGATCCTGCCGGTGCCGCCCTTTGTGCTGGACCTGCTGCTCTCCTTCTCCATCTCGACGGCCGTGGTGATCCTCGTGACGGGCATGTACATCAAGAAGCCCCTGGACCTGTCGGTCTTTCCGTCGATCCTGCTGATCACCACGCTGTTCCGGCTCGGCCTGAACGTGGCGTCAACGCGGCTGATCCTGATGCGCGGCAACGAGGGCGTCGGCGCGGCCGGCGACGTGATCCAGTCCTTCGGCAGCTTTGTCGTGGGCGGGAACTATGCCGTTGGCTTCACGGTCTTCCTGATCCTGGTGCTGGTCAACTTCGTCGTGATCACCAAGGGCGCGGGCCGCATCGCCGAGGTGGCGGCGCGGTTCACCCTCGACGCCATGCCGGGCAAGCAGATGGCCATCGACGCGGACCTGAACGCCGGCCTGATCAACGAAGCCGAGGCGCGGAAGCGGCGGTCCGTCATCGCCCAGGAGGCCGATTTCTACGGCGCCATGGACGGCGCCAGCAAGTTCGTGCGCGGCGACGCCATCGCCGGGCTCGTGATCACGGCGATCAACATCGTGGGCGGCTTCATCATCGGCACGCTGCAGCAGGGCATGAGCATGTCCTCGGCGGCGGCGACCTACACGATCCTGACGATCGGCGACGGCCTGGTCTCCCAGATCCCGGCGCTGCTCATTTCCACGGCGGCCGGCATCGTGGTGAGCCGGGCCGGGACCGAGACGGACCTGGGCAAGGACATCACGCGGCAGGTGCTGCTGAACCCCAAGGGGCTCGCCACGGCCGCCGTCATCATGGGCCTGCTCGGCACCGTGCCGGGCCTTCCGCACCTGCCCTTCTTCCTGCTTGCCGCGGCGGCGGGCGGTCTCGCCTATGTCATGTCGCGGCCCGCGGAGGAGCAGGGCGCGGAGCAGTCCGCCCCCGCGGCGCCCCAGGAGCCGGCCATCGAGGCCTTCATCGAGGTGGAGCCCCTGACGCTCGAGATCGGCTACGGCCTCATCCCCTTTGTCGACGCCGGGAACCCCGAGCTGCTGAACAAGATCAAGGGCATGCGGCGGCAGCTTGCCGCGGACCTGGGCTTTATCACGCCGTCGATCCACATCAAGGACAATCTGCAGCTCCGCCCCCACGAGTACAGCTTCCTGATCCGCGGCATCGAGGCGGCCCGGGGCGAAGTGATGACGGGCCATCTGCTGGCCGTTGCGTCAGGCAGCGCCGGCAAGATCGAGGGCACGCCGACCAAGGAGCCGGCCTTCGGCCTTCCGGCCTACTGGATCACGGACCGCGACGTGGAGCGGGCGCAGGCCGCGGGCTATATGGTGGTGGACCCGGCAACGGTGATCGCCACGCACATCACCGAGCTCGTCAAGGCCCATGCCTGGGAGCTGCTGACGCGCACGGAGGTGCAGCACCTGCTCGATACGGTCTCGGGAACGTATCCCAAGCTGGTGGACGAGCTGGTGCCGTCGCTGCTCACCCTCGGCGGGCTGCAGCGCGTGCTCCAGAACCTGCTGAAGGAGCGCGTGCCGATCAACGATCTCGTGGCGATCCTCGAGACGCTGCTCGACTATGCCGGGACCACCAAGGACGTGGAAGTGCTGACCGAGTACGCGCGCCAGTCCCTGGCGCGGTACATCACGAAGCGCCATGCCTCGTCCGACGGGACGATCCACGTCCTGACCGTGGACCCCCGCGTGGAGCGGGAGCTTCTGCAGTCCATGGAGTCCGGCGGAGGCGTGAGCCCCGACATCATCACCAGGCTGGTGCGGGCACTGGAGGCCGTGCTGAAGCAGGAGCGCCTGCGCGCGGCCCAGCCCGTGATCCTGTGTTCAACGCAGGTGCGACGCTTCCTGCGCAAGATAACGGAGCGGCTCTTTCCCTCCGTGGCGGTGCTTTCGAACGCCGAGATATCGCCGATGGCAAAGCTCATGACAGCGGGGGTGGTGCGGTATGAAAATTAAGACCTTTCGGGCGCAGACCTTTGCCGAGGCCCTGGCGATGGTGAAGAAGGAGCTGAGCGATCATGCCGTGATCCTGTCGTCCGAGGAGCTCGGCGGCTCCCGGCGGGGCGTGGAGGTCACCGCTGCCGTGGACTATGATCTGGAGGAGTGCGGAGTGCGGAGTGGGGAGTGCGG
>JBBIHD010000052.1:0-11059 GCA_037447195.1 Nitrospirota bacterium
CGCTGATGTACGCACAACCATGATCTACACTCACTGCGTGCCGAGCAGGACGGTCAAAGAGGCGAAGAGCCCACTGGACTTCTGAAAAGGCAGGGTTGTTTTTGGTCGCGACGGGATGGGCTTTACGGACTTCGTATGAGCCTGTCGCTCACATCCCTTGCAAAAGGGATTGAACGCCGTACTATATGCGAGCTTGAATTCCGGAACCTGCGATGAAACCATTCCAACCATGACACCGAAGATCAAACCTGCAAAGGGACGAAGAGCTCCCGCAGGCAGAACGAAGCGAAGCCTGCAGATCGACCTTGCGTCGCTCCTGCCCGTTGATCACGCCTGCCACGGCTGCTCACCCGGAGAGAAATGCTGCTGCGCGAGCCATGAGGTGTGCGTCACAGAAGCCGAGCTCACGAGGATCATCAACCTCCTGCCCGAGGCAGCGGCTTTCTGCCCCCACCTGCGGTCCTGTGGCGGATACGACAACGTATTCGACGAAGTGGAGCCGGGACTCTATGCTATCGACACCACCGAGGACGGTCTCTGCCTTTTTGCCTTTGTGGCTGATAAAAAGGTCCGGTGCTCCCTCCATGCCGTCGCGATTGCCCGAGGACTGCCCCTGGCGAAGGTCAAGCCCGCGTCCTGCATGCTCTGGCCCCTGGGGCTGTCGGAAGGCGACGACGTGCTGCTGCTCGATGATACTGCCGTCGAGTACGAGTGCACTGACCAACGCCCGAGGCGGTCCAAACGTCTGTCTGCGGCCTTCAGGGAATCCATCGAACTGGTCTACGGAGAGGGGTGCGGAGCGCATGCAGCTGAAGAAGCGCGGAAAGGGAGGCTGCGCACAAGGCTGCGCCGGTGAACCTGAAAAAGCATTTAGCCGCGAATGAACGCGAATTGACGCGAATGTTCATAAACATGAACGAAGTATACGTGTCACCTGGCTGGTGGATCATCAGAACGATACGATGCCTTTGTTGTTTCCGTCGCTAACCGTGTTCATCCGCGGTTCATTTGCCGTTTGTAGGGTGAAGAGTGAAGAGATGGGTACTGAGGTGCGGAAAGAACAGGCGCAAAAAAGCCGGGGCGCTTTCGCCCCGGCTTCATGATCCTTCTCTATAATGATGTGATTATTTACCTTCTGCTTTCTTCTCCGGCTGCGCCGACGGCATCGCCGTTTCTTCCATCGCCGGCTGGGCAGGCGGCGGCAGCTTGGTCATGGCCTCAAAGGCCCACTGCGAGTTCGGCAGCTTTTCCATGACCTCTTTGTACTTCTGCTGAGACTCCTCGGTCTTCCCTGTCTGGCTGTACAGCCGCGCAAGCTCGACAGTGGCGAGCCCCGTGCCGAGCAGCTCCTCGGAGCGGCGGAAGGCGCGGATGGATTCCTCACTCTTGCCCTGCCCCCGGTAGATGTATCCCATGCGCTGATGCACCATGCCGAGCATCGTCTTTCGCCCCTGATACCGCTTCACAAAGGCCTCATATTCCGCGAGGGCATCGTCCGTCCGCCCCAGGTTCATCAGGCTGTTCGCCACGAAGAACTGGGCTGCTGCCCCGCTCACGGTCCGGGGATAGGTCTTCTGGATGTCCCGGAACAGCTCAAGGGCCTTCTGATAATCGGGCGGCGTCCCGTCCGAGGGCTGGTAGTACCCATAGGCCGCTGAAAAAAGCGGGGACGCCTTCCGGTCCCGCAGCGACTGGTACAGGCTGAAGGAGATGATCAACGCAGTGACAACTACGATGGCAGCGGCGGTCAACAGCACCATTTTCCGGTGCCCTGAATAAAAATCCGATGCCTGATGCACTGCGCCCATGAGCTGCGGCTCCGAAGGCCGCGCAGATGAGGTGCTCCGCTTCTTGATCCTCGCCATGCTTCCCCTCCCTGGTGTAATAGAAAAATGTCCGGGCTGCCGGCCCAGCTGCCGCGCAGCGCTCCGCCCGGGACTGCCAGTACACTGTAAAACTAATTTTTAAAGGTAACTTCTGAGTACCTAAAACCCTATACTCACACGAAGGCACGAAGCACACGAAGGTTAATAGAAGCTCACATGGTTTAAACCCGGGAATCAAAGCTTTTCTTTGCGCCTCTGTGGCTTCGTGTGAAAAAGCTGATTTGGGTTTTAGCTGTAATCACTATTAGCAACTAAGTTTACGGTACACTAGGTGGCTATACGCGCCGCGGCCCGCGCAGCGAGGTCCTTCGAATTCTTGAGCGCCGCTGAAGCGCGCGCATCGCTCAGCCCGGCGGCCAGCAGCACGTTTCGAGCGAATTCATCGGTGATGAGGTCGCCCGGTTCGTGGGTGTCCGTGTTCAGCACCAGCAGCGCCCCTGCCTCTTCCGCGATCCTTGCCACATGGCCGTTCGACAGGCTGTGGCCCTTGCGCGCCGAGATCTCCAGGCAGACGCCCTTCTTCGCCGCAAGCTTGGCTTCCTCGGCTGTGATCAGGCCGGGATGAGCAAGGATATCAACGCCCGCCTCGATGGCGGCCCGGTCCGTTCCCGGCGGGACCGGCTCTACCAGGGTCTCGCCATGGGCGACCACGATCACCGCGCCAAGGGACCGCGCGCGCTCCGTCAGTTCCCCGAAGGTCTCGGGCGGGATGTGCGTCAGCTCGATGCCGGGTAGGGCCGTGATGTTCCAGCGCGCCGAGAGCTCCCGGCAGACGGCGGCCACCCGGGGGATGATGAAGTCCAGGTTCGACGCGTCGCCGTGGTCCGTGATGGCGATGACTTCGTACCCCTTCATGGCGGCCCGGCGGACCAGCTCGGACGGAACCAGCACGCCGTCGCTGAATAGGGAATGGGTATGCAGATCGATCATGATGTCACCTTCGGTGTATCAGCCAACTTCTTCCCCTGCCAGCTCCCGCGCTGCTCCATGACCCTGTCCAGGTCGATCAGGAACTCGCTCCGCGTCCTGTTCCAGACCGGGGCGATGAGGATCTCTTCGGGAGCGGCCGCAAAGAGCCGCTGCAGCACGATCTCCGGCGAAAGGCGCTCGAGAAAATCGGAAAGCAGCCCAAGGTATTCTTCATAGCCGAAGGTCGGAAAGGGCCGCTCAGCGTACAGCTCCGCGAGCCTGGTGCCCTTCACGATCTGAAGCTGATGGATCTTCAGGAACTCGACGGGCAGGGTCGAGAGCTCGTCGGCCATGGCGAGCATCTCGTCGCGGCCCTCGGTGGGCAGGCCCAGGATGATATGGGCGCCGGTCCGGATGCCCCGTCCCCGGGTAAGCTCCAGCGCCCGCAGAAAGGTCTCGTAGTCATGCCCCCGGTTGATGAACCGGAGCGTCTTGTCATGGACCGACTGGAGTCCGTACTCCACCAGGATAAAGGCTTCGCGGGCCAGGGATTCGAGCAGCGCGATCTTCTCTGCATCAACGCAGTCCGGACGGGTGCCGATTGCCAGCCCGATGACGCCGGGAAAGGACAGCGCCTCGCGGTAGAGCTGCTCGAGCTCCCGCACAGGCGCATAGGTGTTGGTATAGGGCTGGAAATAGACGAGGAACTTTTCAGCGCCGTAGCGCGACCGCAGATAGGGCATCCCCCGCTCCACCTGGGCCCGCAGCGACTCCGACCCGCTGCAGGCCGGGGGCCGGAAGCTTTCATTGTTGCAGAAGATGCAGCCCCCCGTCGAAACGCTGCCGTCGCGGTTGGGGCAGGTGAACCCCGCGTCCACGTTGACCTTGTAGACCGGCTGTCCGTACAGGGACTTCATGTACTGTCCGAAGCCGGAATACTGCCTCCGTGACGCCTGCCTGTCCGATACTGCCGTTGCTTTCATGGATTCTCTCTGGGAACGCAGAAGCGCGCGGGTACTATACCAGAGTCACCGGAAAAAATCCAGAATGGATTCCCGGATACAGCGGCCCCTACTGGTCCAGATATCTGCGAAGGGACTCAACGGTGAGCAGGATCGCGCCGATCAGCAGGATAAGCAGGAAGACCTGGGGGGCCTTGAAGCCCTTGGCCTGGAAGAGCTGGGTGACGGCGGCGATCGTCAGGGAAGCGGACAGGACCGTCGAAAAGAGCGCGGCTTTTTTCGGCGCCAGGGCCGGCATCTCGAAGAGCTGCACCGTGAACAGCACCAGGCCGACGATGACGAAGGCCAGGGACCCGTCCTTCACGGCCAGGGCGCCGATCAGGATGAGCGCCGCGCCCCCCAGTTCCAGAATGTTAAGATCCGTCTTTGCCGCCTTCTTTGCCATGGCCGCCACCTCCGGGAGTATTCGTGCCGCCCCCCTGTCCGCGGCGCGGATGCGGGGCTGCACTGCGCATTCCAAGGCTGCCAGTATAGCGATGCCTTCCCGGCAGGTCAACAGGATTTTTCAGGATGCAAAAACGATTTTTGCTTTGAAACGGGGGGCCGGTTTGCTATAATAGATGCGACATGATCAAGGAAATCAGACTGCACGGCAAGGCCAACGAAAAGCTCGAATTCTACGTCACCATCGCCGGCGAGAACCTGAGCAACCGGTACTTTTATGAGTCCCTGCCCGAGGGCGACCGGTTCTTTTCGGGCGGCAACGAGTTCGTGATCACCTCACGGGGCGTCCGCTTCCAGGGAACGGGCGGCAGTCTGTGCGAGTACATGTTCGGCGTCGACCTTCCCCTCAAGGACCTGCTCCGGAAAGACGTGCTGAACCGCCTCGTCATGTTCGGCGCCTTCTACGACAACTCCGAGAACATCACTTTTACGAACACGACGGCGGGCGAGGACTCCTTCGACCAGGTCTTCCTGACCGGCAACGCCGTCACGAACTACTTCTTTTTCGTCCACACCTCGCAAAAGGCCGACGTCAAGGACATCCAGCGGGACATCCTGAAGTTCATCGGCAAGCAGGCAAAACGGACCGACGCCATCGGAGCGGCCGACGATACGAGCCTCTGCCAGGAGATATTCCTCTGCATGGACGACCCGAAGGCCCTGGTCTTCCTGTTCCGCCTCATCAACCGCCACAACGAGGAATACTATGCCGCCTTCCGGGAGGTCTACGCCGCGGAAAAGGCGCTCACGCCCGAGGCAGCCAAGGTGCTCGACGGCCTTGCGCACAAGTATGCCATCCCCCCCTATCAGCAGGAGCGCATCAAGGTCGACGGCATGTACAAGCTTCCCGAGAACAAGAAGGTGGTGGATGAATACAAGGACATCCTGATCGCCGTTGCCGAGAAGGCCGAGGTGAACCCCTCGGAGCTGGCAAAGCTGTCGCGCCTGCGCACCCTCAGCCTCCGGCTCAACATCCCGAACACCCTCTTCGACACCCTCGACGACCTGCTGCTGAAGGACATGCACATCGTCGAGGTCGAGGAGCCCGAGTACATCAAGGACACCCGGGCCATCTGCGAAGGCTTCTTCCTGCAGACCGACAAGCTCAGGGGCCATCTCGCCCCCGAGGACCTGGTGAAGCTGCTGAAGGCGAAGCAGAAAGCCACGATGCACCGCGACATGACCTTTGACAGCCTGCTGCTCGACACGGTGCGCTCCTGCGACGAGCAGGCCCGCGATACGAACGACATGAACGTGCTTGAGGACATCAGCCGGCTGCTCACCTTCTTCGACCGCTATGACAGCGCCGCGGCCATGATCAGCAACCTGGCGTTCATGGAGAACTCGCGGATCTCCGAGGACAGCATCCGGAGCCTGTCCGGCAACAAGGAGGTCTTCGACGAGATCAGGCCGGACCTGTTCCGCGAGCTGTTCATCGATGCGCTGCGTGACAACCGCTACCTCACGCGGTACGGCCGCAAGAAAGTCGACACCCTCTCCACGGGGCTGGTACAGATCAAATCAGGCGACACCACCTACCGCGAAGTGGCGTCGGCCCTGGACAAGATCAACAGCGAGGAAAAAATGTATTCGGCCATCCACCGGCACATCAAGGAGCGGTTCAAGAGCATCTATGCGGAACTGAACTCGAAGGAAGACCAGACCATCTTCATTCACGACCTCTCGCGCGAGATCCAGGCCAAGGGCCTCGTGCAGGGCCCCATACCGCACAATGTCTTCGAAGAGATCATCCTCGACATCCGGAAAGAGTCCTTCTACCTGAACAATCTGCTCCCCCACATCATCGTGTCGCGTGACGGCCGCGTCCGCGAGGACTTCCTCGCGAACAGCGGCCTCGACCGGTTCTATGTCGAAGAGCTCGAGAAGGACTATTTCGACATGAACCAGATCGCCGCAGGCATTCTCGAAGAGATCAGGAAATAGGACATGGCCCCCTTCAGGATACTGGACCGCTACATATTCCGCGAGCTCCTCTCGCCGTTCCTGCTCAGCCTGGCGGTGATAACGCTCGTGCTGTTCATCCAGCGGATGTTCAAGCTGGCGGAGTTGGTCGTCTCGAAGGGGGCGAGCCTGGCCGCGGCGGCAAAGCTCTTCCTCTACATCATGCCCGGGTTCCTCGTCATCACGATCCCCATGGCGACCCTGCTGGCATCGCTCGTGGCCTTCGCCCGCCTGTCGTCTGACTCCGAGATCACGGCCATGAAGGCCTCGCAGATCAGCCTGTACCGCATGCTCCGCCCCGTTCTGGTCTTTTCCTTCCTGGCCTTTCTCGCCACGGGGGTCACGTCCCTTGTCCTGCTGCCCGGCGCGAGCCATGCGTTGAAGGTCCATCTCTTTGAAATGGTGAAATCCCGCTCCATGGTCGGCATCGAGCCCGGAGTGTTCAGCAGCACCTTTGACGGGATGGTGATCTATGTGGAGGACATGAAATCGCTCGACGATCTCCAAGGCATCTTCATATCCGATGAACGCTCCGCCAAGGACCCTTCGGTGATCACGGCCGGGCGGGGACGGCTCATCGCCGACCCGCTCTCCTACAACGTAACGCTCGCCATGGAACAGGGGTCCATTCATACCTCGCCGCGGGACGAGAAGACCTATACGCTCACGTCCTTCGACGCCGGCAGGCTCTATCTCGACATCAACCATGCGCTGCTGCCCAAGGACACGAACAACAAGAGCTTCAAGGAGACGGGAAGCATGGAGCTCTACCGGGAGCTGGGGCGCTCGGCAGCAGACGAAAAGAAGGCGCGCAACATCCTGGGCGAACTGCACAAGCGCCTCTCCCTTCCCGTGGCCTGCCTGCTCTTCGGCCTGATCGGCACGCCCCTGGGCGTCCGTCCGGCGCGCACGGGCCGGTCAGCCGGCATAGCCGTGGCCCTTGCCGTATTTCTTTCCTATTACGTGGTGCTGACGGCGGGAAAGAACCTTGCCGAGGCGGGCACGCTCTCGCCGGTGACGGCCTATTGGCTGCCCAATGTGCTGCTTGCCGCGGCAGCGGGAATACTGATCGCCATGAAGGCGAACGAGATACCCTTCTCCTGGTCGCTGACGCGGGCAACCGTCGCGTCGTGGAAAAAAAGGAAAGGACGTGACCGCTCCGACGAGTGAGCGGCGGCACCATGATGAAACTGCTCGATCGGTACATATTCACGGAATTCATCCGCTTTTTCCTCACGGCAATGGCCGGGATACTGACGGTCTACCTCTGCGTCGATTTTCTCCAGAAGGCCGATGATTTCATCAGGCACCAGGCGAACATCTCGACGATCATCTCCTATTTCCTGTACAGCCTGCCGGCCATCGCATCGCCTTCCATCCCCATGGCTGCCCTTATCGCGACGCTCCTGTCGCTGGGCGCGCTCTCGCGTCACAACGAGATCGTCGCCATGCGCGCGAGCGGGGTCAGCCTCGGCAGGATCATCGCTCCCGTTGTGGGCGGCGGACTGCTGATCGCCGCTTTTGCTTTTTTGAACAACGAGATCATCATGCCGGCGTACAGCGAACGGGCGAACTACATCCGCAGCGTGAAGATCGAGAAGAAGGAACAGAAGGTCATCTTCCAGCAGCGCCATCTCTGGCTTCGCGGCCCCGACAACAGCATCGCGAACATCGACCTGATCACGCCCGACCGGACCGAGATGCTGAACCTCCATATCTACAAACTGAACCCCGACTTCTCGGTGCGCGAGCGCATTTCCGCGCGCAGCCTCTTGTGGCAGGACGGCGCATGGCGGCTTCGCGACTCCTGGAAGTTCACGCCTTCGGGAGAAGGCATGCAATCGCGGCCAGCCGACGGCGAGGTCTATAATATCGTGGACGGCCCCCAGGACCTGGGCATGATCGCGAAACGGTCCGAGGAAATGAGCTTCAACGAGCTGTGGGAGTACGTCCGGAAGCTGAAATCGAGCGGCTACAACGCGACGCGCTACGAAGTTGACCTCTACGCCAAACTGGCCTTCCCGCTCTCAAGCCTCCTGATGGTGCTGATCGCCACTCCCCTGTCGCTCCAGCGCGTACGGAGCGGGGGTGCGGGAAGAAGCATCGCCTTTGCGGTCATGATCGCCTTCGGCTACTGGGCGCTCATGAGCATCGGAACGGCCCTCGGCCGTTCGGGCGCGCTCCATCCGGCCGCCGCTGCCTGGGTCGCCAACATCGTCTGCGCCTCTGCGGCGGGGTATGTGCTTCGCCGCATGCACCTGAGCAGTTGATCGCCCTGCGGTCCGGGCCGGCGTTCCCTCTGTCATAACAACCGGTCATGTTAACCACGGATGAACACGGTTAGAACCGAAAAGACAGGAATGTACTTAAAAAGTAACTACTCAGGACCCCAAAACCATATTCTCACACGAAGGCGCGAAGCCACAAAGAACGACTAAAGATTAATTCATCTCTTTGGTTTAAACTCAGCATTTAAAGCCTTTCTTCGTGAGCTTTGTGGCTTTGTGTGAGACAGACCTGAGCAGTTACCTAAAAAAAATCCACCGAAGCAGTTGCTCTCGAATTTGATGTGCTCTCGTAGAATTTTTTTCCGTGTTTATCGGTGGTTACAATGCTTCTTTCCGGTCATTGTTTCAACGCACTGCCTGCTCCCTTTCGCCGACCATGCTCACGCGGACATGCAAAATACTTCTCGGCCTTGCGCTCATTCCCGCCTGCCTGGGATTCACCTGGCAGCTCGGGGAGACCGTGCTCTCCCTTCCCTATAAGCCCCATGCGCCATGGTACTTCCTGGCCGGAACAACGGCCTATCTTGCCGCCCACGCCCTGTTCCGGCGCCCCATCCTCACCTACGTGTTCGGCCACGAACTAACGCATGCTTTTTTTGCCGTGCTCTTCGGAGGCAGGGTGAAATCTTTCCATGCAAGCGAACGCGGCGGCAGGGTGACGCTCACCAGGACGAACGTTGTCATCACCCTTGCACCTTACTTCTTTCCGCTCTATACCTTTGCCGTCCTTGCGCTCTACGGGCTGTCCCGCATTGCGGACCTGCGGGGCGCCGAAGGATGGCTCGTGCTGCTTGCCGGGGCAACCTTCGCCTTTCATCTCCTGCTTACTTTCATCTTTCTGCAATCGGACCAGGATGACATCCGGGAGCAGGGAGCCGTATTTTCGTATCCGCTCATCTATCTTTTTAATGTGGTCTTTGCCGCCTTCCTCGTCGGCGTCCTGCTGGCCGAAGAGATGGACTATGTCCGGTTTCTTGCCGGTGGTATAATAAAGAGCATCGATATGGTCGAAAGGGTCTTCACCCTTGCAGCCGGGCTGGTGCAAGGCTGACAGGTCCGCATAAGCATCGCCCCCCCCTGGCGCCCGTACCAACCGCGGGAAAAGGAACCTGGAGAAATGACAATGATAATCATCGGACTGACAGGCGGCATCGCGAGCGGCAAGGGACTCGTTGCAGGCATGCTCCGGGACAAGGGGGCGCACCTGATCGATGCCGACCGGATCGTCCACGAACTGCTTGCCTTCGGCGAGGAATCGTGGCGGGAAGTAACGGAGCGCTTCGGCGGCCGAATCCAGCGGCCCGACGGGTCCATCGACCGCCGGAAGCTCGGCGAGATCGTATTCAACGATGCAGCGGAGCGTGAGTGGCTCAACAGCCTGCTGCATCCCAGGGTCTTCCAGGCCTTTCACGCGCAGGTGAAGCGCATCGCCTCCCGCAGCCCCGATGCCCTGATCGTCTTTGAGGCGGCGCTGCTGATCGAGACGGGCTTCCGGAAGAATATGGACCGCACCATCGTGGTCTATGCCTCGCCGGAGCAGCAGCTTTCCCGGCTCATGGCGCGGGACCGTTTCAGCCGCGAACAGGCCGAGGCGCGCATCCGGAGCCAGATGCCCCTGGACGAAAAGCGAAAGCATGCGGACTTTGTCATCGACAACAGCGGCTCGCGGGAAGACACGGCGCGCCAGGCGCAGGCGGTCTTCGAACAGGTGAAGCAGGAACTGGAGAAGGACCGGTGAGGGCCCGCCCCGTCAGGATAGTCCCTCTGGCGCGCGCCCATGTTGCCGCCTGTGCCGCGATCGTTGCCTGCTCGGAGCCCTGGAAAAGGCTGGGCGAAGGGGTGGACTTCTCGCCATTCCTTTCGAAGAAGCGCAGTTCAGCGCCAATGCATGCCCGGGTGGCCCTTGCAGGAGCGGACATCGAGGGCTTCATCATATTCAGCGCCGGACCGGTCTTCGCGCGCGGAGGGTACATCAGGGCGCTTGCTGTCGCACCGGACCGCCGCAGTGAGGGCATTGGCTCTCTGCTCCTCGGATACGCGGAGCAGAGCGTAGCGAAACAGGCGGCCAACATCTATGTCTGCGCTTCGTCGTTCAATCGCCGGGCCCAGGCCTTTTACCGGAAAGCGGGATACAGGAAGGTTGGCGCCATCCCCGGCCTGATCATGCCCGGCGCGTCGGAATATATCTTCTGGAAGCAGATCGCACGCGCTGTGAAGAGATAGGGTCCGTCCCTTCCTCACGGCCCTGCAGCATGCGTCGTGATGGCCCGCTCCGGCACAGGGCACGTGCCAGCGCTATATAACACCGTAGTTGCGCCATATGACCCACTATGCTACAATCGCACAATGCTGAAAATTCAATATATTATCTGCGATCACCACTGGCCTGTTTTTTGCTAGATATTGATGAAAGTATTGTAATTGCTCAAGTGCTCAGGTCAGCCATGAGCGATAGGCGCTGTGAGTATGCAGTGCAGGCGCCCGCGGACCGAAAACGCTGAGGCTATAAGCACCTGTGCTGTTGAAGTTTCGCCCTATTATGGCACGC
>JBBIHD010000053.1:0-10965 GCA_037447195.1 Nitrospirota bacterium
TGTACCATAACCGCCGATAAGCGCATCGATTTTCTCTAACGGGGTAAAAGCACTCGTTCTGTTGAATTTCGGCGTTCTATAGCACGCCAAGCGACTGAGCGAGCGGCTGACCTGAGTAATTACGTTTCTATCATCATTTTCTCGACGGGAAGACCTCCATGGAGCATCAGGAACATCTCATCAATGAACTTGCGAAACTCTGCGGCATCGTCCCCGAGTATTGGGATATCTTCGGCAAGAAGCACATAGCCACGCAGGAGATGAAGCGCGCCACGCTGCGGGCCATGCGGATCGACGTGGATTCGACCGAGGCCCTGGAGCGGGAGATCCGGGTGCGCGGCAGCAGACCCTGGACAACGGTGCTCGAGCCTGTACTGGTTTTTTCCGCTGAAAAGCAGCCCGTCGAGGTCCCTTTGCACCTTCCCGTACCGGAGGGGGCCGAGGCCGGCCTTTCCATCGACTGGACGTTCTCGGACGAAGAGGGCCGCGTGAGCAGGCATTCCCTCGCCGGATCTGCGCTGATCCCTGCAGGAACGCACTGGATCGACGGCAGGCGGTACATCAGGGTCATGCTGAAAGATGGAGCAGTCCGGAAGCCGGGTTATTACGGCCTGTCCGTGAATTGCAGCCACCAGGGCGGCATCTTCCCGGACGGCGCGAACAACCTGGGCAGCTCAGCGAGCCTTGTGATCGCGCCTGACGCCTGCTATATTCCCGAAAACCTGAAGAGCGGCAAGGCCTGGGGGCTGGCCGTGAATCTCTACGCTGTCCGCTCAGAGCGGAACTGGGGCATCGGCGACTTTACGGACCTGGCCCGGATCGTCGAATGGGTCTCGGGCCTCGGCGGAGGGTTCGTTGGCATCAATCCGCTCCATTCCATTCCCAACACCTATCCCTACGGCATCAGTCCCTATTCTCCCATCAGCCGGATGTACAAGAACTTCATCTATCTTGATATGGACGCAGTGCCCGATGTTGCGGATTCGGACGCAGCCGGTGCTATCCTGCGCTCAGCGGCATTTCAGAAGGACCTTGACGAGGTGCGGAGAGCCGACCTTATCGACTATCCCCGCATAGCGAAATTGAAGGAACGCTTGCTGGGGCCGGCTTTTGCGGGTTTTCTCGAGAAGCATCACGCCAAAGGAACGTCGCGGGACGAGGCCTTCCGGAAGTACCGGGAAGAGGAGGGTGCGGCGCTCGACGCCTTCGCGCTCTATTCAGCGCTCTGGAAGCACCTGCATGAGACCCGCGGCACCCACGGGTGGCCGCAGTGGCCTGAGGAATACCGCGATCATGAAGGGGATGCGATTGCGGCTTTCGGCAGGGAACACCCCGAAGAGGTGCTGTACCACGCCTATGTGCAGTGGCTCATCCATGAACAGCTCGGAGCGGCCTCGGCCCGCGCTGAACAGCTCGGCATGTCCCTGGGCCTCTATCACGATCTCGCCATCGGCGCCATCGGCGGCGGCAGCGACGCCTGGGTCTACCAGCAAGTGATGGGACTGGCCGATGTGGGGGCGCCGCCTGACGACTTCAGCCCCGCGGGCCAGAACTGGGGATTCCCGCCCATGACGCCGGAGCAGTTGAAGGATGCAGGCTACGAACCGGTGATCAGGACCATGCGCGAGAGCATGAAATACGGCGGCGCGCTCAGGATCGACCACGCGCTGGGCCTCTTCCGTCTCTACTGGATACCGCGGGGAAAAGAACCGAAGGAAGGCGTTTATGTGGAATATCCCCACGAGGACCTGCTCAGGATCATTGCCCTTGAGAGCGTGCGCAACAAGGTCGTGGTGATCGGCGAGGACCTCGGCACGATCGGGGACAACGTGCGGGAGGCGCTGAAACAGTTCAACATGCTTTCCTACCGGCTCTTCTACTTCGAGCGGAACTATCCTGACCCGTCCTTCCGCCTGCCCGGGAAGTACCCGGAGCCGGCTCTCTGCGCCATAACGACCCACGACCTGCCGACCCTCACGGGCTACTGGCAGGCAAGAGACATCGAGGTCCGGAAGCAGCAGGGGATGTATCCCGATGACGGGTCATGGAAACAGCAGCTGCAGGAACGGGAGCGCGACAAGAAGCTCCTGCTGGATCTGCTGAGCTCCCAGGGGCTGCTCCCGGAAGGGTATTCACCAGGACCGGGAGAGTTGCCCGGCATGACACCGGAGCTCATGATCGCGATCTATCGGTTCCTGGACAGCACGCCCAGCCGGCTCATGCTTGTGAGCCTTGACGATGTGATCGGCACTCTCGACCAGCAGAACCTGCCCGGCACGGTGGATTCCCATCCCAATTGGCGGCAGCGGACACCGCTCACGCTCGAAGCGATGGTCCGGGACCGCCGTTTCCCGGAGCTCGCCGCGAGCCTCACGCGGTCCCCCCGCCCGTAGTTTCCTCGAACTTCTCCTTCTTCCGGAAGGGGATGAGCCCGTAGATCAATCCCATTGTCGGCATGTTCGAGACGACCTTGAAGAAAAGGCGGGGATAGCCGATGGGCTCCACGGTCCTGACCTCGCGCAGGAGCGGAATGAAGATCAGTGTTGCCGCGGCGCGCAGCAGGACGCTGGCCAGGAAGGCCATGAAATAGGGCGACAGGAACAGGAGATGAGAGCGCACGATCGCGCCGCCCAGCAGCGCGCCGACGAGCAGCGCCATGCCGTTGATCATATTGGAGTAGGCAACGCAGGTGGCGCGCCGCTGCACCGATGTGCAGTCGAAGATGAAGTTGAAGGCCGCGATCTCGAAGCCTGCCCAGATGAACCCCGAGTAGACCTGGATGGCTATAAGATAGGCGATATCATGTGAAAAGAGCCACAGGACGGGGACAACAGGCATCAGGTATCCCGTGAGGCTCAGCACGCGGCGCGTGCCGAAGCGGTCCGCGGCCCGGCCCCAGACCGGCATGGAGAGTAGCTTTACGATAATGGCCGCGGCATGGATCAGCACGAAGGTGAGATAGCTGAACTGCAGGTCCTGCAGCAGATAGGGCGTGAAGAAGGGGGCCGCAACGAAGACCGAGAGGTTCATGAGCCCCAGATACAGCACAAAGCGTCCGTAGTTCCGGTGTCCTGCTTCGCGCAGGAACTGGATGAAGGTGAATTCCTCTTCAGCGGGAACGGCATAGGGTGGCTCGTATTTCTTCGACAGGTACAGGGCCGATGCCATCCGTGACGCGAAGGCCAGGCCGAAGATCACCACAAACCCGAGGTACTGCACGCGGTCATCGCCGCCGAAGGCCTGGAGGATGTACCCTGCCGCGAGGAAGGACAGGAATGTGCTCATGCCCGTGATCTTGCTCCGCCTGCCGAAATAGTGGCCGCGCCGGTGCTCGTTCACCAGGTCTCCCATCCAGCTGTTCCAGGCGGGGCTCAGGACCGTGCCGAAGGCCCAATAGATGCAGGTGAACAGGATAAGGTGGTAGACACGGAAGGCGCCGAAGAAAAAGACCAGGGCCACGGGAAGGTACATGGCGCCCTGCAGCAGGGCCGCCGTTACCACGAGCCGCTTTCGCGACCCGAGCAGCCGGATAAGGGCGGTGGAGAAGAACTGAATGAGGGAGCCAAGGGCCTGGGGCAGGGCGCTCAGCACCGCAACCTGGAAGGCGTTCGCTTTCAGCAGGAGCGCGTAGGGCACGAAGAAGGACTCGCCGAAGCCGATCATGGAAGCGGAAAAGGCGCCGTCTATGACCGAATAGCGCAGGCTCTTCCGGGTCCGTTCGTCCGTTCTGCGGTCTGGCTGGTCCTGCACAGGTGCCGATGGCGGATAAGGCTGCATTACACGGTGTCCTCCGGTCCTCCCTTTTGATAATAGCAAAAAGAACGGGGCAATGACGGGCAGAATGAAGGCGATATGTAATTTCACCTTGCCAGGCAGTCCAGATTATATTATAAATTGACTGTATCCAGGGTCAAGGCGGGCGCTTTGGCACCCTCGTCCAACGGCCCTTTGAGGAAGAGGACGGCATGGTTAAAATAACGCAGATGCTGGTGCTCGCGGTGATGCTTCTTCATGTTTCAGGGGCAGTGCCCTTTGATGCGCTGGCCGCGGAGCAGGAGCAGCCGGCGGCCGGGCAGCGCGATGAAGGTTTAATGCTGATCGGCGGGGCCGTGATCGGACAGATCAGCGCCTTTGAACCGGTCTATTTCGCCTTTGGCTGGAGAGGCCAGGACAACGCGAAATACCAACTGAGCTTCAAGTACCAGTTCAGCCGGGGGTTCTTCCTGGGCTATACCCAGACATCGGTATGGGACCTCGGCAGCGATTCATTGCCCTTCCGTGACAGCAGCTACCGGCCAAGCATCTTCTACGTACTGCGGCGGGACCGGCAGACCGCCTGGCAGGCAGGATACGAGCACGAGTCCAACGGAAAGGCCGGGGCTGATTCCCGCAGCATCGATATGCTGTTCGTCAGGCCCATGATGGACCTGGGCTCTGCGGGACAGTACCGTCTGATCGTTGCACCAAAGGTCTGGGCCTATCTGGACAAGAGCGAGAACCCCGATATTCAGGAGTACCGGGGCTACGCAGACCTCTTCGTGCTCTATGAGATGCAGGAAGGGTTCGGCATCTTTGACGGCCTGCAGCTTTCGGCAAATGCACGCAGAGGCATGGAAAAGCACTACGGCAGCATCCAGATCGACCTGTCCTATCCCGTAGGCAGGGTCCTTTACGGATATGTCCAGTACTTCAGCGGGTGGGGTGAGACGATACTGGATTATGATCAACGGCTGCCGTTCCAGGTACGGGTCGGCGTGATGCTTGTGCGGTGGTGATCGGCCCGATCAACTGATGTCCCCGGCAACAGGTGAAAAAAAAGGGGCTGACGTTCAGTCAGCCCCCTGCTCCTGCAGTGCTACCCTGTATGATTCATGCCGCTTTTTGTTTCCGGTAAAGCATGTCAAAGACCTCGGCGAACTCCTCGATGGACGTGGGCGTTGTGTTCTCCGCAGTCCTTTCCAGGCCCGTTTTCACGAGCCCTTCGTTAAAGGCCCTGGTCATCTCGATATAGAGCCTGCTCATATCAGGTGACAGTCCCGCAGCCTTGAGCCCTTTCTCCGCTTCGTCATAGGGGAACTGCACGTACGCCAGATCGGGCTTCCCGACCCTGCTTCCGATGACGGCAATCGCCTCGCTGTGGCTCACGTTGCGCTGACCAAGCAGGTATCGTACGGACGAACCCTTGAAGCCGCGATTCACCAGCAGGTCGGCTGCAACTGCGGCAATGTCCTTAGTTGCGATCATGGGAAATGCAATATCGCCCCGTGCCGCGCTTCCTGCGATGCCTTTTGTCCTGATGAGATCGATGTTCATAAGCAGGTTCTCCATGAAGAAGGCGGCGCGCAGATGAACCACGTTCAGGCCGGGGATCTTGTTCAGCCGCTCCTCGTGGCGATGGAGCCCCACAATGGGCCCGGTGCCTTCGGGAAGGTCGGCGCCGATGCTCGAAAGGTTCACTACGTACTTCACCTTCGCGTCCGTGACAGACCTGGCAATGCTCTTCCCTACCTTGTCGGCATAGGCCAGAAAATCCTTTGCCGTCAGGTTCGGCGGGATCAGGGTGAAGACCGCCTTTGCTCCCTTGAATGCCTGGGTCAGGAAGGCCGGTTCGGCCGCGTCTCCGGCAAATGCTTCAGCACCGCGCTTCACGAGCGGTTTGAGACGGTCAGCGGACCGGGAGATGACGCGTATCTTTTCCCCCCGCGTGAGCAGAATGTCGGCTATGGTGCTTCCAATGTGCCCTGTTGCTCCGACTATTGCATACATATGTACCACCCCCTCTGTAAAACATAAATAAGGACTCAATCAGTCTTATATATTGAAAGTCTATCATCCCAGGCAGGGGGTGTCAAGGCTTGCAGGGGAAGGAGTGGAATACTAAGGTGGCATGGTGCCAGCTGTTATCGAGCCTCGTTGTACGAGTCAAGGGCTTGAAATGCCGTTACCCGGATCCCGCCTGTCTTCGGAGCGGGGCACAGGGAGGGACGAAGGATCCCAGATGCGTTGCGATGGTATTCTCAGCCGTCTGCGCAGCGACGCCCGTGGTTACCTGAAAACTATTGCCGGGGCATTTGTCGATCAGCTTGACCGCTGTTCAGCGGTCTTTTCAGCAATGAAGGCCTCTATGGCGGTTTTCTCCTCAGGCCGCAGGTCCAGGAACCTGATGCCGAAACGGTTTGCCCTGTCGCCGGATTTGGCAGGCTGCTGCTCCATACGAACGACCTCGCAGGCAGATCTTATCTGCTGTCTGCCGGGGAGATAAAAGGAGCAGGAGACCCGGGAGCCGATCTCGACGGCCTGTTCCGTTTCGATCAGCAGCCCTGAGGGGCTCATATTGATGGAACGGCAAAAGAACGGGCCGCGGGGGCCGGCGGCGTCGACCGTGATGCTCAGCAGGACTCGATAGGCGGTTCTCGCAGCGATGGTCAGGAGGCGGCGCACGGTCTGGGTAAACCGGTCCGGGGAGACGGGCTTGATCATGATGGCGTTGGCCCTGCAATGGGAGCCAAAGTCAAGTGCAGCTGCTTCATCGTGGCACAGGATGATGACCGAGGCTTTCGACAGGCGGTGGTCATCGCGGATGCGTGAGCAGAACTTCTGCGTGTCCAGACCTTCCCGCTGAAGATGGACCGTGATCAGACTGGCGCGTTCTTCCCGGTGCAGGTTCAGCGCTTCCTCATTCGATGACGCCGGAAATATGCGCATATCTGCCCGGTCCATGAAGTTTCCCTGGCGGGAAAGGAGCGTTATCATGTCTGGCGGGAGTATGAGCTTCTGTATGGTCCCGTCGACAGGCAGTTTATCCGGCATAGGGTCTCGCTCTTGGAGGAACTTGGCCGCTCAGCGACAGGGATATGTTCCCGGTCCGCCTGCTTCCAATGACGGCGCCTCTTCATATCATTAATGATGCCGTAGTTCCAAATATAGCATAGAGCGTAGATTCGTGCGGGCATAATCCGGGACGCGGGAGCGTAAATTTGCTATACTATCGGCGATGACGCGCGAGGGGGGCAATCAGGAGAGGGATCTGGCAGCAGGAGGCGGGACCGCTGCCAACGGGTCAGTTCATCAGGCAGGGGGGAACGGGCGGGCAAAAGCCTGCCGTCCCGGGTGCGGCGCCTGCTGCATCGCGCCGTCCATATCTTCATCCATTCCCGGAATGCCGGCAGGCAAGCCGGCAGGAATGCCCTGTCTGCATCTGACCCTGGATCGCGTCTGCAGGATCTATGACAGTCCCGACCGTCCCGCAGTCTGCGCCTCCTTCCAGGCGACGCAGGAGTTCTGCGGGGCTACAGCGGAGGAAGCCCTGCGGATGCTGGCTGAGCTTGAGATGCTGACCGCCGCAAGGATTGAAATACATGAACAGCATCCAGTGTGTGAAGAGAAAGGACACGGCACATGGGGGAATGCGCTGTCGGGGACACAGGGGTAAGGGACAACAGGAAAAGCAGGTTTATACTGGTGGTTGACAGCAACCCTGCTGAGCGCAATTACACCAGCATCATCCTGCAGCGGTTCGAATACAGCGTCTGTACTGCCGCAACGGTGGAGGAGGCGCTCGAATCCATGGCAGTTGCCGTACCGGCCCTCGTCATTGCCGATGCAGCCCTGCGGGGAAAGAGCGGCCTTGAACTGCTGGGCGCCATGCGGCAGCGGGAGGGATTGAAGGACATTCCCCTGATATTTCTTTCCTCCTTTACCGATCCCGGCATGGAGGAGCAGTGCCACTTCGCCGGGTGCGCCGACTACCTCCGGAAGCCCGTAACGGCCCAGGAGCTCTATCGGGCAGTGCAGCTGGTGCTGGAGCCTGTGCCGCGCAAAAGCATCCGGATCGCCGCGTACGTGAAGGCCCATATCGGCGGAACTCCTGAGGGCGTGGCGGAATATGCCTCGGTGCTGTCGGAGAACGGAATGTTCGTTCGCACGACGGCGACGCGGCCTGTAGGCACCATGCTTCCCCTGAGCCTTATGATCAGGGGAAGGACGCTGCAGATCGAAGCGAAGGTGATCTATAGCTACGGGTTCGGAGAATATCCTTATAAAGAGCCGGGAATGGGCCTGAAGTTCGAGAGCATTACGCCTGCCGACCGGACGGTCATCGGTGACTTCATCATCGAGCAGGTCGTCGCCGGCCTCGCCGACCCGGGCGCAAAACACTAGCGCACCATCACCTTCATACCCCGCCAGAACGCACTGCAGGATATGCTGCTACTTCATCCGCTGCCGGAAGACTTCATACAGAAATACGGCTGCTGAAACTGCCACATTCAGCGAGTCGATCCTGTCGGCCATGGGGATGCGGACCCGCTGGTCCATATCTCGCAGGATCTCGTCGGGCAGCCCTGATCCTTCCTGGCCCAGGAACACAGCGGTCGGTTTTCTGAGGTCACTCTCAAAGTGGGTCGTCCCTCCGTCCAGGGCAAGCGCTACCGTCTGAAATCCCTTTTCTTTGCACTTCTGCGCGAAACGTGATGCATCATTGATACGCGCCATCGGCAGTCGGAGGATGCTGCCCATGGATGCCCGAACGGTCTTCGCATTATAGGGGTCCACCGTATTCGGTGTGACGGCTATGCCCGCGGCTCCTGCGGCCTCGCAAGTCCGGATGAGGGCGCCCAGGTTTCCGGGGTCCTGGAGCTGGTGCGCGACGACGATGATGCCCGAAGGGTGGCGCAGGAGCGTATCGTCGCTCTGTTCCTGCATGTCGACGACGGCCATGACGGGTTGGGGCGTCTTGCTTTCCGAAAGGGAGTCGAGCACTTTTTCCGAGACCCAGAGGACCTCACAGGATTGGTCTTCGGCAAGCTTCAGCAGGGCCTTGCCGTGGCGCCTGACAAGGGACGGCGCAGCAACGACGAGGGAAACACCAGCATGGCCGCGCAGGGCCTCCTCGACCATTTTGACGCCGTCGATCAGAAAGGCCCGCCCGCTCATGCGGTGTCTGGGGTCGTGCAGTGAGCGAAGCTGTTTTACCCTGCTGTTCTCCCTGCTTGTTATGGGCTGATGGGGGCTGGATCGCTGCATGCCGGAGTATACCACAGACCGGGCAGGGGCTGACAGGGATTAAATCGCAGGAGGCGCAGCGGCATCGAAAGAAGGCCTGATACGCGTGGCCGGCAGGGCGGCTAAGCGAGGCGAAAAAATACTTGACAAGAATAGTCAGGTTTGCTATCGTGAAACCCAGGAAGCATGTAAGAGCAAATTGGTCCTTTTTTATTATGCCCGCGGCGCAGGAAATCGAGGCTCATGAAGCTTTCTACGAAGGGAAAATACGGTGTCCGGGCGGTCTTCGAAGTGGCTAAGCGATTCGGTCAGGGCCCCATAACCATCAAGGAGATCGCCGAGCGGCAGGGGATATCGTTCTCCTACCTGGAGCAGATATTGAACCGCCTCGGAAGAGCGGGAGTCATAGAAAGCGTGCGAGGACCGGGCGGAGGGTACCTTCTGGGAGGAAAGCCCGCTGAACTGACCGTCGGCGACGTGGTTCGCGCGCTTGAGGGACCCATAGCCCTGTCCCACTGCCTGGAGCCCGGTGAATCAGGAGAGTGCACCCAGGCCGATGATTGCGTGGCGCGCATGGTGTGGGCCAAGGTAGGCGCAAAGATCGAAGAGGCGCTGGACAGCATCAGCTTCGACGATCTTCTTCGCCAGTATCAACCGAAAGAGCCCGTTGCTCTCAGAAAAAAAGCCGCTGCAGGAAAGGGGGCATGTTGAACGTGAGGAAGGTCTATCTTGATCATGCAGCAACGACGCCGACCCACCCGAAAGCGGTGGAGGCAATGCTTCCCTATTTCACGGAGCGGTTCGGCAATCCGTCCAACCTGCACGATGCGGGGCGTGAGGGGAAGAACGCCGTTGAGGAGGCCCGGGTAAAGACGGCGGCACTGATCAACGCAAAGCCCGAAGAGATCTATTTTACCTCCAGCGGCACGGAATCCAACAACTTCGCCCTCAAGGGCCTGGCCCAGGCATACAACCAGAAGGGCACGCATATCGTCGTTTCCCAGATCGAGCACTTCTCCGTTCTGCATCCGGCCAAATCCCTTGAAAAGGCGGGATTCACGGTCACCTATGTTCCGACGGACCAGCAGGGTCTTGTGGACCCGGCTGACGTGGCAAAGGCCATCACGAAGGACACGATACTCGTGTCCATCATGCATGCAAACAATGAGATCGGCACGATAGAGCCGATAGAAGAGATCGCCAGGATCACGAAGGAAAAGGGTGTGCTGTTCCACTGCGACGCCGTGGCATCGACGGGATGGATACCCGTGGATGTGAATAAGCTGCACGTTGATTCCCTGTCGTTGTCAGGCCACCAGTTCTACGGCCCCAAGGGGGCCGCGGCGTTGTACGTTCGCAAGGGCGTACGGATCAGGCCGCAGATCGAGGGAGGAGTGCAGGAAGACGGCAGGCGGGGCGGCACGGAGAACGTTCCCGCCATTGTCGGGCTGGGCGTTGCAGCCGAGATCGCGGCGGCAGAACTTCCGCGGCGCATGGCCCATGTTGCGGGGCTGCGCGACCGGCTTCAGAAGGGGCTTGCCGAGCGCATAGAGAACATCGTAATCAACGGCCACCCGGAGCGGCGGCTGCCGAACAATCTGAACGTTTCCCTGTGGTACGTGGAAGGCGAGTCCATGCTTCTGTTCCTGAACATGGAGGGCGTATCCGTGTCGAGCGGGTCCGCCTGCACTTCGCGGTCGCTCAAAGCCTCTCATGTGCTGACCTGCATAGGGACCGACGCAGCTGTGGCGAACGGCACGCTGCTCATGACCCTCGGCATGGGGAATACGGAAGGGGACATCGACTTCGTTCTCGAGAAGCTGCCGGCCATCGTGCAGCGGCTGCGGGAGATGTCTCCTCTCTATGAAGATATGATAAAGAATAAATAATCCTGAAAAAAGCATTTGGCCGCGAATGAACGCGAATTGACGCGAATGTTCAGAAGCTTGAACCAAATGCACG
>JBBIHD010000054.1:0-10733 GCA_037447195.1 Nitrospirota bacterium
GGGCGAGGGATGGTCGCCGTCCCTGGAGCCATAGACGGTCTTGCGGTCCGGTGTGCCGTCCACCCACTTGTGGGTGATGGCGTTGCGCTGGTGGCAGATGAGGCAGTTGATGTTCACCTTCTCCAGCTTGGCAATGGCCTTCTCGCGGTCGGCGTCGCCGGCCTTCGGGTCGGCGTAGGTGTAGGCCGCCTTCACGATCTCCTTGGCCACGGCGTCGGTGGCGTCGGCGAGCTGGGGCAGGTGGCACTTGGCGCAGACCATGAGGTGCCGCAGTTCCACGTCCTCGGGCTTTTTCACCCCCGAGTGCTTCCAGCCTTTGAGTCCCACCTCCACCGTGGTCTTGATGGTGGCGGCGGTGCGGCCCGTGCCGAAGATGGACCGGGCATGGAGCGATTTGTGCCAGTCATTGTATATCTCTTCATGGCACTGCTTGCAGGAGCTTGAATCGTACATTGCTGCCAGTTCGTCGATGGTCTTCGCCTTCTTCGCTTCCGCTGCGCCTGCGCCACGGATTCCCGCCGTGAGCAGGAGCGGCAGCGCGATGAGGGCGAACACTGCAAATAACCTGGTGTATCGTTTCATTTATGCTGACCTCCTTTCATGAAGTGTGGATATATATGAAGTTCGGGTTTGAAGATCAGGGCGCCTGTTGCGATCAGGTGAGAACGAGCGTTGGATTATGCTGCAAAGCTGTATTGACAGATAATGTAGTATTTACAGCTTGAGATGTCAAATATGTTTTGCCTATAGGAGGTATCGTTTTTTTTCGGAGTGCGAATGTACGGATATTTGCAATCAGACGCCGCAGGATGAGGCCGTTGTGCAGATCATTCGGCTATCTGCATCACCAGCGAGGCATTGATGCCGCCGAAGCCGAGGGAGTTCGAGAGGGCCGCGCGGACCTCCTGCTTCCGCGCCTTGTTCGGCACGTAGTCAAGATCGCACTCGGGGTCAGGCTGCTGCTGGTTGATCGTGGGCGGAATGATCCCTTCCCGTATCGCCAGGGCGGTGACGGCGGCTTCCACGGCCCCCGCAGCTCCGAGCATATGGCCGAGCATGGACTTTGACGCGCTCACGGCGATCCGCCTGGCCTGCTCTCCGAAGACCTTCCTGATGGCCATTGATTCGATCCGGTCGTTCGTCCTGGTCGAGGTGCCGTGGGCGTTGATATGGTCGATCTCTTCAGGCCTGAGGCCGGCATCAGCCAGGGCCAGGGCCATGGCCCGCGCAGGGCCGCTGCCGTCCGGGTCGGGCCGGGTGTAATGGTAGGCGTCGGACGAGAGGCCGTATCCTGCAAGCTCGGCATAGATGCGAGCGCCGCGCTTTCTGGCACGGTGCCATTCCTCAAGCACCAGCACTCCCGCGCCCTCTGCAAGCACGAAGCCGTCCCGCTCCCCGTCAAAGGGCCTGCTGGCCTTTTCCGGCTCACTGTTGCGCAGCGAGAGGGCCCGGGCCTGGCAGAAGCCGGCCAGCAGCAGGGGCGTGACGCAGGCCTCGGCCCCGCCAGCAATCATGACATCGGCGTCGCCGCGCTGGATGATCTTCATGGCCTCGCCCAGGGCGTGGGTGCCTGTGGCGCAGGCAGTGGACACGTCAAGGCAGGGCCCGCGGGCGTCGAGCTTCATAGATACATATCCCGAGGCCATGTTCACGAGCGACATGGGAGTATAGAAGGGAGAGACGGCCTTGGGCCCCCTGGTCAGGAGCGCCGCCATGTTCCGCTCCGCTGTGGTGATGCCTCCCCGGCCTGATCCGATCAGCACTCCCGTGCGTCCGGCATCCCATGCGGCGCCCTTCAGGCCCGCGTCTTCCAGCGCCATGAGGGCCGCGCCAAAGGCGTACTGGATAAAGGGGTCGGTCCTGACAACGTCCTTGGGAGGCATGAAGGCGAGGGGGTCAAACCCTTTGACCTCACCTGCGATGCGGCAGGGGTGCCCGGCAGCGTCGAACCTGGTGACAGGGCCGATGCCTGACCTGCCTGCAAGCAGTCCGTCCCAGGTCGAGGCCAGCCTGTTGCCGAGGGGCGTGACAGCGCCCATTCCGGTGATGGCGATCCTGATCTTCACGGCCGCAGTATACGCAGTTCGTTGCTTTTTGTCAAAGGCATTGAAATTACGCGCGGTTTTTTCAATCGGTTTGACAGGCCCGACGAACCTGTGCTATAGTAATCACGTTCAACCAAATCGCAACATGCAGCGGAAAGGGGGTTTGAGATGGGAAAGAACGACCTTTCATCGAAGACGGTAGCGGAACTCAAAGCCCTTGCCAAGAAAATGAAGATCACGCTGTCTGCGGGAGCAAAGAAGGCGGATATCATCGCTGCTTTGTCTCCCGGCGTTCCTGCTCCTGCTGCAAAGGTAGCGGGCAGGATGCCGGCGCGCACGAAGAGCACAGAGGCGAAGAAGCCTGCTGCAAAGAAGGCGGCCGCAAAGAAACCTGCGGCAGCGCGCAAGCCTGCATCAGAGCCCGCGCCCGCTGGTCCGGAGAAAAAGCCCGTAAAGGACTGGAAGATGCCGGCAGGCGCCGAAGAGCCGCTCATGGCCCAGGAACGGGTATCGGATGCCAAGTACTACACGGGGCCCGAGGAAGGGAAGTATGCGCCGTCCTATCAGGAACTGCCCCAGGGCTACGGCGAGGACAGGATCGCGCTGATGGCGCGGGACCCTCACTGGGCCTTTACCTACTGGGAGGCCACGCCGGAGCGGATCGAACGGGAGAAAGCGTGGTTCGGCTGGGACAGCAGGCTGGCCGTGCGCATCTATGACATCACAGGCGTGCAGTTCGACGGCCGGAACGCCGTGGGATACTACGACCAGGAGGTCTTCGACCGGACCGGCCAGTGGTATTTTGACCTGGGCCGGCCGACCCACTCCTTCTGCGCCGACATCGGCCTGCTCACGCCGGAAGGTAAGTTCCTGACCCTCGCGCGTTCCAATTCGATCACCATGCCGCGCGATAGGGTCTCGGACGTGATCGACGAGGAGTGGATGCTGCTCGACGAGGAGTTCTGGAAGCTCTACGGGTTCCCGTCGGGTTCGTCGCCCATGGAACGGGAGATGTGGCGCAGGATGATGATGCGCATGCACGGCGTCACGTCGCCGGGCATGTTCTCGCCGTCAAGACAGAAGCGGAAGTAGCCTGTCCGGGCCCGGCGGTCTTTCGGGCCATGCAATTCAGCAACTGGAAAGTCCATCCTCTGGATGGACTTTTTTTTGAGCCGGACCCGGCAAAGTCAGGAACGACAATGGTAACCACGGATGAACACGGTTGAACCGGAAAAGAGCAGTTGGGCACGGAAAAAATCTGAAAAAGCGGACAAGAACAGGTAGTCAGGTTTTTGAATCGAGCTAATGCAATTCATGTTCTCGCCAAGGCTCGCAAAGCGCGGCGGGTCTATATCTTTCGACGTCATGCTCTTGCTGGTCCGCATTATATCCGTGTTCATCCGTGGTTACATGCTTTTTTTCAGGATTCTTCGCACTCCCAGTGGTGAACGTGTTGAAGTACTCGATAGTAGCATAAGGAGGAAGCATGGAAAAAGGATATCTTGCCCTGGTGCTGCACAGCCATCTGCCCTATGTGCGGCACCCGGAGCACGAAGAGTTCCTGGAAGAGGACTGGCTCTACGAGGCCATCACCGAGACCTACGTCCCGCTCATCAATGTCTTTGACGGGCTGGCGCAGGACGGCGTGGACTTCCGCATCACCATGAGCCTCACGCCCACGCTCATCTCCATGCTGACGGACCCGCTGCTGCAGGAGCGGTACCTGCGCCGCATATCCCGGCTCATCGAACTTGCCGGGAAGGAGGTCCATCGGACACAGGACCAGCCGGACTTCAACCCCCTGGCCCATATGTACCGGGACATGTTCACGAACGCGCGGCATGTCTTCGAGGAAAAGTACGGCCGCAATCTCGTGGGCGCCTTCCGGAAGTTCCAGGATATGGGCAAGCTCGAGATCATCACCTGCGCGGGCACCCATGGGTTCCTGCCGCTCATGCAGAACCACAACGCGGCGCGGGCCCAGATCATGACCGCCGTGCGCCACCACGAAAAGCACCTGGGCCGGCCGCCGAAAGGCATCTGGCTGCCCGAGTGCGGCTACTATGACGGGCTCGACGAGATCCTGAAGGAGGCGGGCATCCGCTACTTCTTCACGGATTCCCACGGCATCTTCCACGCCTCGCCCCGGCCGAAGTACGGCGTGTATGCCCCCATTTTCTGCAGGTCCGGCGTGGCCGCCTTCGGCAGGGACATCGAGTCGTCAAAGCAGGTCTGGAGCTCCATCGAGGGCTATCCCGGCGACGCCAACTACCGGGATTTCTACCGCGACGTGGGGTTCGACCTGGACTATGACTACATCCGGCCCTATCTGCGCGCCGACGGCAAGCGCGTGAACATCGGCATAAAGTACCACAAGATCACGGGAGACAGGTCCCACAAGGACCCCTATATCCGGCACTGGGCGCTCGAGAAGGCGGCCGAGCACGCAGGCAATTTCCTGTTCAACCGGGAGAAACAGGCCGAATGGCTCTTCGATCTGTTCAAGGACCGCAAGCCGCTCATCGTGGCGCCCTACGACGCCGAGCTCTATGGCCACTGGTGGTTCGAGGGGCCCCAGTGGCTCAATTTCCTGATCCGCAAGACGGCCCTGGACCAGAAGACCGTGCGGCTCGTGACGCCCATGGAATACCTGAAAGAGAACCCGCGCTGCCAGGTCTCAACGCCCTCCCTGTCGAGCTGGGGATATAAAGGCTACGCCGAGGTCTGGCTCGACCAGCCGAACGACTGGATCTACCGCCACCTGCACAAGGCGGCGGAGCGCATGGTGGAGCTTGCACGGGCCTTTCCCGGGGCCGACGGAACGCTTCGGCGCGCCTTGAACCAGGCGGCACGGGAGCTGCTTCTGGCCCAGAGCTCGGACTGGGCGTTCATCATGAAGACGGGCAGCCACGTGGACTATGCCGTACGCATGACCAAGGAGTATATCCTGAACTTCACCAGGCTCTATGATGACATCAAGGGAAATCGTATTGACGAAGGGTGGCTCGGAGATATAGAATACCGGCATAATGTCTTCCCCGACGTTGACTACAGCGTCTATGCCTGAGACCCTGCCGGTCAGAGAACTGAAGCGCATCGTGGGCGCCGGCAACCTCTTCACCACGCCCGAGGAACTGGTCGCCTATTCCTACGACGCCACGCGCGCTGAGTCGCTTCCCTGGGCCGTGGCGCGGCCGGGCAGCGCGGCCGAGGTGGCGGCCATCCTGCAGCTCGCGAACCGGGACGGCTTTCCGGTGGTCCCCCGGGGAGCGGGCACCGGCATGTCGGGCGGCTCGGTGCCGGTCCGGGGCGGCGTGGCCCTGTCCCTGGAGCGGATGGACCGGATCGTCGAGATCGACGAAGAGAACCTTCTTGCCGTGGTGCAGCCGGGCGTGGTGACCGGCGATCTGCATCGGGAGGCCGAGGCGCGGGGGCTCTTCTACCCGCCTGACCCTGCGAGCAGCCGGTTCTGCACCATCGGCGGAAACGTTGCGGAAAACGCCGGCGGCCTGCGGGCCGTCAAGTACGGCGTCACCAGGGATTATGTTCTCGGCCTTGAGGTGGTGCTTCCCACAGGCGCCATCATCAGGACCGGCAGCAGGGCGCTCAAGAGCGTGGCCGGGTACGACCTGACCAGGCTGATCGTCGGCTCCGAAGGGACCCTGGGCGTGGCCACGGAGATACTGCTTCGGCTGCTGCCGCTGCCAGAGGCAGTGCGCACGGCAGCGGCATTCTATCGCAGCATGGAAGACGCCGCGGGAGCGGTCTCGCGGATACTGAAGGCGCGCATCATTCCGCGGACCCTGGAGTTCGCGGACAGCGAGGCGCTCCGGGCCGTTGAACGGTACCTGAAGCAGGACATATCATCAGGCGCGGCAGCCATGCTGCTCGTCGAAGTTGACGGCAGCGCGCAGTCGGCGGAGCAGGAGATCGGCCTGATCGCCCGCATCCTGGGCGATGCCGGAGCTGTCCGCGTCGAGCAGGCAGGGGACGAGCAAGCGCGGGAGCGGCTCTGGAAAGCGCGCAAGTCCATCTCGCCTGCGCTGGCGGGCATAAGGCCAAGAAAAGTGAGCGAGGACATCTCCGTGCCCCGCAGCCGGATCCCCGGAATCCTGGCCGAGATCAGGGGCATCGCGCAGCAACAGGGCCTCCTGATCGTGAATTTCGGGCATGCCGGTGACGGCAATATCCATACGAACATCCTCTTCGACGACCAGGACGCGCCCAAGGTCGAAGGGGCAGTGAAGGACATCTTCACCGCCGTGCTGCGGATGGGGGGCAGCATCAGCGGCGAACACGGGATAGGACTTTCCAAGGCCGCCTATCTCCCGATGGAAGCAGGCCCCGGGGCGCTCGAAGCGATGAAGCGGATCAAGGCGGCCCTGGACCCCAAGGGGATATTGAACCCGGGGAAGATTTTTTGAATTCGGAATTCGGAATTCGGAATGCGGAGTGCGAGGCGAGAGAAGGGGCGGGCTTGGTGGATTTGGTTTTATCTGAAGACTGATGAAGTCGTAAGAACCCGGATATAACCACTGAGTCAGGTCGGGCACGGAGAAAAACCTTTACCTTTCGATCTGCTTTTCTCTGTGTCTCAGTGCCTCCGTGGTGGATTTTGACTTTTTACGAGATCATCAAGACTGAATGGTAATAATTATGAGACAAGCATGTATCCATATCCTGCTGTTCCTGACACTTGCCTCGGCCGTGACAGCCCAGGACGCGAAGGAGCAGCCCTCTCTTGATGAGCTGCGGCAGCAGGTGCAGTCCCTCGAGCAGCGCGCTGCCGTCCTGGAAGAGGAGAACGAGGGGCTGAAGCGGATGCTGCAGTCCCGCGAGGACGGCGAGATCTATATCGTCGTGGACACGGAGAACAACCGGCTGTCGCTCCGGAAGGGGGAGCGCGTCCTGCGGAACGCCGTCTGTTCCAGCGGCAGCAGGGAGCTGGTGGAGGACGAGTACGGCAGGACCTGGTATTTCGAGACTCCCAACGGCGCCTTCCGGGTGCTGGCCAAGGAGCGCAATCCTGTCTGGATCAGGCCTGACTGGTCCTACGTGGAAGAGAACATGCCGGTGCCGGCGCTGAATGATCCTGACCGTATTGTGCGCGACGTCCTGGGCAAATACGCCCTGGTGCTCGGCAATGGCTATAAGATCCACGGGACAACCTTCAAGGAGCTTCTGGGCACCCATTTCACGCACGGCTGCATTTCCATGGGCGACGCGGATCTCGAGGCAGCGTACAAGGCCTCGAAGGTCGGGACCCGGGTCTATCTTTATTGAGGCGAAGCATGGAACGTACTCACGGCCGGATCATAACCGCCTTCTGCTGCGTCCTGGCTCTGTTCCTCCTGGGCGCCGGAGGCGACAGGAAAGAGCCTGACGAGCGCGCGCTTCTGCGGAAGCAGAGCGAGAAGCTGGAGGCGCGCATCGACCGCCTCACTGCCGAGCAGGACTTTCTGCTCTTTCAGAAGGCCATGTACGATGCGGACTCACGCTACCTGGTCCTGCACCCGGCATCAGGGAAAGGGCAGCTCAAATACAAGAACCGGGTGCTCAGGACCTTCACGTTCTCTTCGTCATCACGGCGGCCGGCAAAGCCCCTTGGCGCCGGCGCCTTGTCTCTTGCCGACAAGGTGGACGGCAGGGGCAGCCGCCATGCGCTGATCTATGGCGATATCCTGATCCTCCAGACCAGAAAAAGCCGCGTGCCCATCAAGACCGCCCATATGACCCGTTTTTATCTTGCCGGCAAGGACCTCAATGCCGTCTTCTATGCCGTCGAGGAGGGCTCCCCGGCCTATATCGTTCAATAACGCCCCGCCTGGTTCTTTGTTCTTTCTGCTTCTGCTTGTTTTTTCTGAAAGTTGTGCTATCTTATCCTTTAGCGAGGCTTCGCTTCAATTACACATTAGCGCATCTCTCGCAAAGCAGCCCCCGATCAGGTCAAGGACCGCGTCTTAGCGTCTTTGTGCGCGACAGAGATTGGGAGTAACTCTTCAACCTAAAAACGGCAGTTGGGACATGGAAAAAGCGGATAAACCCTGAGAAAGCAAATACTTTTGCTCTGAAAAGCTTTTCACCTTGCAGGTGAGTTCTTTTTCAAGTATTGACCGTAGGTTTCTCTTGACTTTATCCGATGTTCCTGATTTTATCCGCGTCCAAATGCTTTTTTCAGGTTCAATTCTTTGCGCAGTAAATTTGCACTTTTCAATTTACAATCTCCAATTTTCAATCCCGCGCGTTGCAGTCCAGGAGGTGGTACGTGATCGAGTCGATCGCAAAGCTCATCAAGGTGCTTAATTCCGAGTCTGAACCCGGCCAGATCAGCCTGGCAGTAGGGTTCTCGATGGTGGCGGGGTTCCTGCCCTTCTTCAGCCCGGCCACGATCGTCATTTTTCTGATCGTCTTTCTGCTGCGTGTGAACCTGACGGCCTTCTTCCTCGGCACAGCCCTCTTTTCCGGCATCGCCTATCTGCTCGATCCGCTCTTTCACCCCGTGGGGCTCGCCATCCTGTCCGCCGGCGCGCTGCAGGACCTCTGGACGTCCCTGTACAATATGACGATCTGGCGCCTCCAGAAGTTCAATAACTCCATCGTTATGGGCGGCTTCGCTGTATCGCTGCTGCTCTTCGTGCCGTTGGTGCTGCTGCTGAACTGGCTGATCCGCCGGTACCGCGACACGGTCCTTGCCTGGATCAGGAAGACGAAGCTTGCGCAGATGGTCAAGGCTAGCAGGATCTACGGCATCTACAACACGCTGTCAGGCGGGGAGGTTTGATCATGAACAAGTGGATCCGCTGGCAGGGGCTTATCACCTTTGCGGTCGTGTTCGGGGGTTTTGCGGCCTTGATGCTGCTCGTGGTGGACGGGTGCGTGGAGCGCACCGTGGAGAAGACCGGCACCTGGATGGCAGGCGCCCGGGTGGACCTCCGGAGCGCTGACGTGAATCTCTTTCCCCTGGGCATTACCCTGAAGGGCCTGGAGGTGACGGACAAGGAAGAGCCGATGACGAACGCCGTCGAGATCTCGCGAATGGCATTTTCGCTCGACGGACTGAACCTCTTCCGGCGCAAGGTGATCATCGAAGAGATGGCCGTGGAAGGCGTTCGATTCGGCACGCCGCGCAAGACCTCGGGCGCCGTGGCAAAGGAGCCGAAAAAGAAGAAAGAAGCGGCCGAGGACTCCCTCTTTGCCCTTCCTTCCATTGAGATGCCTGATATGAAGAAGGTCCTGCAGGAGGAAGAGATCCGGTCCCTCGCCGAGATCGAGGCCCTGAAAGCTGACATCAGGAAAGCGAAGGAAGAGTGGAAGAAGCGCACTGACGAGCTTCCTGACAAGGCCAGTGCCGAGGAATACCGGAAGCGCATCAAGGACATCCGGAAGGACAAGGGCCGCGGCATCAAGGATATCCAGGCGCAGCTGAAGGAGGCAAAGGCAGTCAAGGAAGCTATCGACAGGGACCTGAAGAAGATCCGCGAGGCGCGCCAGGCCTTCTCGAACGATATGACCTCGCTGCGCAGGCGCGTGGATGCCGCGGAAAAGGCGCCCATGGAGGATGTACGCCGCATCAGGGACAAGTACGGCGTCTCGCCGCAGGGGCTCCAGAACATGACGCAGCTGCTCTTCGGCGGCCAGATCAGCGGCTGGGTTGGGAAGGGCGTCTACTGGTACGGCAGGCTGAAGCCGGTCCTGGAACGGTCGAAACAGCAAAAGGGCGGCGTCCAGGTCGTGAAACCTGCCCGGGGAGCGGGCGTGGACGTGCGGTTCAGGGAATACCAGCCCCTGCCGAACTTCCTGATCAAAAAGGTGAACGCTTCGATCCAGCCGACTGCGGGCACTTTTACGGGCACGATCAGGAACATCACGCCTGACCAGGATGTGCTGAAGGCGCCCACGACCTTCGTTTTTTCCGGATCGGACATGCAGGATGTGGGGGCAGTCACCTTCGACGGAGTCTTCGACCACGTTGATCCTGCCAGGTCGGACGACAGGATGAACCTTCGCGTCCAGGAGTACCGTGTGAAGGGGCTTGCGCTCTCCAAAAGCTCTGATCTGCCCGTCACCCTGGAGCAGGGCGTGATGGACCTCACTATGAACGGATCCTACCGGCAGAACCGGATCAACGCTACGCTGACGGCCCGGGTGAGCTCCGCGCAGATCGCCGCAGGTACGGGCGGTTCCTCGAACCGGTTTGCACAGGCTGTGTCCTCGACCCTAGCAAAGGTCTCTGCCTTCACCCTCACGGCTGATGTGCAGGGCACGCCCGACGACTACAAGGTACGCATCTCCTCGGACCTGGACCGTGTGCTGAAGGACGCTGCCGGCGCCGTGGTGAAGGAGCATACGGACAAGCTGGAGCAGAAGCTGAAGGCAGCGGTCTATGACAAGGTCGGAGGGCCGCTGAAGGAGCTGAAGGACAGCTTCGGCGGTTTGGGCGGCATCGGCGACCGGCTGAACTCCAAGGAAGGCCAGTTCAGCGATGTGTCGAAGGAGGCAGGGCAGTCCGGCGGGTCCGGTTCCGGGCGCATCAAGCTGCCCTTTTAGCGATTGCAACGTGGCTCGACAAACCACTCAAGGAGGTCAGCGATGAAAAGAGTTGCATCATCAGTGCTCGGATTTCTTGCAGTGATCGTTTTGATGTGGAGTGTGACGGCGGCGGCGTCAGAAGAGATCAAGATCGGCATC
>JBBIHD010000055.1:0-10685 GCA_037447195.1 Nitrospirota bacterium
CCGGTACCCGTGCACGGCGCGATGACGATGCCCCCCGACATCATCATCCGCGCAGCGCCTCGATCGCCTTCCGGGCCTCCTCCCGGTCGTCGAAATGGATCTTCTTCGCGCCGAGAACCTGATAGTCCTCATGCCCCTTTCCTGCCAGGACGACGACGTCGCCCGCTTCCGCCGCTTCCATGGCCGCCGCGATGGCCTCGCGCCGGTCGGGAATAACGCAGTAGGGCTTCTTGTCCTGCACCTGCGCCCGCAGCCCGCCGGCGTCGTCGACCCGCGCTGCCGCGCCGCGCAGCCCTTGCTCGATCTCGCTGATGATGCCGAGCGGGTCCTCGCTGCGCGGATTGTCCGAGGTGATGATCACGGCGTCGCTTCCCTTGATCGCCGCGCCGCCCATGCGGGGCCGCTTTGCCCGGTCCCGGTCGCCGCCGCACCCGAAGAGGGTGATGACCCGCCGGGGCGCCACCTCCCGGACCGCTTCGAGGAGCCGGTCCAGGGCGTCCTCGGTGTGGGCATAGTCCACGAAGACGCTGAAAGGCTGGCCCGCCTCCACCTTCTCCATGCGGCCCGGCACCGCGCGCATCTCCGCGATCCCCCGGGCAAGGACGCCGGGGCCGAAGCCGAGGGACGCGCCAATGCCCAGGGCCGTCAGGATATTGTACACATTATGCCTGCCCACGAGCGGCGAGTTCACCGCCACGGTCCCCGCCGGGGTTCGCGCAGAGAACGAAAGCCCGTCGATGCCGTGGATGACCGGCCCGAGGGGGCGGATTTCCGCGCGCTCCGACAGCCCGAAGGTGACCACCCGGGCGTTCGTTGCGGCGATGATCTCGTCGGCCCGCGCGTCATCGCCGTTCACCACTGCCGTTGCATTCGGCGCGAGCCCTGTGAACAGCAGCAGCTTCGCCCGGAAATACGCGTCCATGTCGCCGTGAAAATCCAGGTGGTCCTGCGACAGGTTCGTGAATGCGGCGCTGGCGAAGCGGCAGCCCAGGGTCCGCTTCAGGGCAAGGGCGTGCGACGATACCTCCATGACGCAGTAGCCGGCGCCCTGGTCCGCCATTTCGGCCAGGAGGCGCTGCAGGTCCACCGACTCAGGCGTCGTGTTCGGCGCCGGATAGACGCGGGTGCCGATGCGGTAGTCGATGGTCCCGATCAGGCCGGACATGCCGCCCGACGCCTCGATGATCGCTCTGGCCAGGTAGCTCGTCGTGGTCTTGCCGTTCGTGCCCGTGATGCCCACGAGCGCAAGCCGCTGCGACGGGTGGCCGTAGAAGGCGGCCGACAGCAGCGCCAGCGCGGCGCGCGAGTCCGGCACCGAGAAGACCGGCGCCTCGGCCACAGCAGCCGCCACGGGCAGGTCCTCGGCGATGACTGCCGCCGCCCCCTGCCGCAGGGCCTGCGGGATAAACTGATGGCCGTCCGAGTGAAAGCCTCGCACGGCCACAAAGAGGGCGCCCGGCACGACGTTCCGGGAGTCGTGTACGATCCCGGCCACCTTCCTGCTCCGCCATTCCGGCGGCAGCGCCACCTTCAGGTCCAGCACGTTCAGCGCGTCGCCGACCGTCATTTCGCCACCAGGAGGGTCCTGCCCCCCACATCGTCCGGCGGCACCTGCAGGTAGGCGAGGCTCTGCTCTGCCACGGCCCGGAAGACGGGCGCCGCCACGGCGCCGCCCAGCACCGTGCCCTGCGGGCTGTCGACCATCACGACGATCACGAGCTTCGGCTCCTGCGCCGGCGCGAACCCGATGAAGGAGCTCACGTACTCATCGCGGGAATAAGCGCCTGTTTCAGGGTCGATCTTCTGGGCCGTGCCGGTCTTGCCTGCCGCCGTAAAGCCCGAAGGCTTTGCGCGTCCGCCTGTGCCGCTCTCCACAACGCCGCGCAGGATGTCCCGCGTGGCTTCGGCGGTCTTCTCCGACACGACGCGCCGCACTGTCTCGGGGCCGAACCGCTCGTTGTCACGGCCCTGGGGGTCCACGATCTCCGCCACCACGTAGGGCTTCATCAGCAGTCCGCCGTTCGCGATCGCGCCGTAGGCCGCCGCCATCTGGATCGGCGTGACGCCGATCTCCTGGCCGATGGCGATGGAGCCGATGGATGAGGGCTGCCAGAGCCGGTGATGCTTCACGAGCCCGCCGATCTCTCCTGACAGGTCGATGCCCGTTTTCCGTCCGAAGCCAAAGGCGGTGATGTAGTCGTGCAGCCGCTCCCTGCCCAGCCGCAGGGCGACCTTGATCGTCCCGACATTGCTCGAATCGGCGATCACTTCGGCAAAGGTGAGGGTCCCGTGCGTCTTCGCGTCGCGGATCGTCCTGCCTGCCACGGCGATCTTCCCGGCGGAGCAGTCAAAGCGCTCGCCCGGCGTCACGATCTTCTCTTCCAGCGCCGCGGCGGCAAGGATCGCCTTGAAGGTGGAGCCCGGTTCGGCCACGTCGGTGATGGCCCGGTTCCGCCATTCCGCCGGCTTGTAGCGCTGCCGCGCATTGGGGTTGAATGCCAGCTTCACGCCGCCCGTGGAGCGTACCGCGAGGGCCAGCACCGCGCCCGTCCTCGGGTCCATGACGATGCAGACGGCGCTCTTGGCGCGCGTCTGGGCCAGCATGGCGTCCAGCTCCTTTTCGGCGAGATGCTGGATGACCTCGTCGACGGTCAGGACCACGTCCTTGCCGGGCTGCGGCAGCTTGTACTGCAGCGCCGTGCCGCCGGCAAAGGCGGTGCGGCCCACGGCGTCCTTCTCGGCAAGCACCCAGCCGCTCTGGCCGCGAAGGGCCTTGTCGAACGCCAGTTCGACGCCTTCGAGCCCCTCGTTGTCAATGCCCGTGAACCCGAGCAGCGGCCCGCCCAGCGCTTTCTTGGGATAGAAGCGCTTGGACTCCGTCAGGAGTCCCACGGTCCTCGTATCAAGGCCCTTCACTTTCTCGGCGCGGGCGGGGTCGATCTTCCTGCTGAGCCAGACAAAGCGCCGGTCGCCGGCAAGCTGCTGCTCCAGCGCCCGCGGGTCCTTCTGCAGGATCCGTCCGAGCTGGCGCGCCAGGCTCTTGCGGTCCTGGGCCGCGGCAGGCACGCCGTATACCGAATCCACGTCCACGCTCACGGCCAGCTCCCGGCCCATGCGGTCGAAGATCGTGCCGCGCTTCGGATCGAGCTTCACCACCCGCTGCTGCTGCCGTTCGGCGCGGGCCGCGAGGTCGGAGCCCCGGAACACCTGGAGCTGCACCAGCCGCCCGCCAACAAGCGCAAAGGCCAGCGCCAGCAGAAAGAAGGTTGCCAGTATTCTTCGCCGACCATCCATCTTCGATCCTGTCCGCCCGCCTCGCGATGCTGACGCGGCGCATGGGCGCTACTATTTTCGCTTCACCACCACGACGTTCTCTTTTGCCGGCCGCACCATGCCGAACCGCTTGACCGCGATCTCCTCAATGCGGGCCGGCGCCGACAGGCTCGAGGCCTCGATCCGGAGCCCCCGGTTGGAGCGCTCCAGGTCCCGCTTCTCCTGTCCGAGACTCTCGATCCGGTAGCCAAGCGCGACGAATTTCGCCTTCCATCCCACATACAAAAGCAGCAGCAGCACGATCAGGGCAAGCGCCGCCACGCGCCGCAGGCTGCCCCGCCTGCTCCGCTCGAAGAAAAAGGATCCCAGGGATGCAACGCTCATGCTCATGATCAGACCTTCTGTGCGGCCCGAAGCCTGGCGCTCCGCGCCGCGGGGTTGCGCTCCAGCTCGCCGGCGGCGGGGACAACGGACCGCTTCGTCACTACCGTTACGCCCGGCCGTCTGCCGCAGCCGCAGACCGGCAGCCGCGGCGGACAGATGCATCCTTTCGCGGCGGCGGCAAATGTCTGCTTCACGATCCGGTCCTCGAGGGAGTGGAAGGATATGACGGCGATCCTTCCGCCCGGCTTCAGGACCCGCAGCAGGCCGTCGATGCCGTCGCGCAGGGCGCCGAGCTCGTCATTCACCGCAATGCGCAGCGCCTGGAACGTCTTCGTCGCGGGATGGATGCGCCGGGGGGAAGAAGGAGGGAACACGCTGGAAATGATCCCGGCAAGCTGAGTGGTCGTCGTGATGGGCCCCCTGGCCTTCGCTTTTTCCACGGCCCTGGCGATGGCGCCTGCGCGCGGCTCCTCGCCATACTCGCGCAGCAGCTTCGCGAGCTCCTGGCGGGAGAGAGTAGAGATCAGGTCAGCGGCCGTTTGCGGCCTGCTTCTGTCCATTCGCATATCGAGCGGCCCCTCGAGCATGAAGCTGAAGCCGCGCTCCGGGGTCCGGAGATGGAACGACGATACGCCGAGGTCCAGCAGCGCGCCGTCCACCGCGTCATATCCCAGGTCCGCAAGCACGCCGGCGGCGCTGCGGAAATTGCCCTGCCTCAGAACGGCCCGTGCGCCGTAGGGAGCAAGCCGCGCCGCGCAGCGGTCGACAGCCTCCCTGTCCTGGTCCAGTCCGACAAGCACGCCGTCGGGGGCCGAGCGCTTCAGGATCTCCTCGGCATGGCCTCCGGCGCCGAGCGTCCCGTCAAGATACACGCCGCCTGAGCCTGGGGCGAGCAGGTCCACGGCCTCGCGCAGCAGGACCGGCAGATGCTCCACCTGCCCGCTCCTGTCAGCGGGCGCCGGACTCATCTTCCTCGTTCCGCCTTCCCGCACACCCACCTGCTCACCTTCTCGCTTCCCCCCTGCGCCATCACAGCCCCAGCGGGAGATTGGTGATCGTCTTTGAGACCCCGAAGCTCTTTGCCGCCTGCGCCACCGTGTCAAAGACCGGGAACTTCTCGAGCACGCCCGTGGTGCGGAAGATGTCCTTGAGGTATTCCGACATCCGGGCAAGGCGGATGTCGCCGCCGAAGGACTGGAGCCGCTTCTGTTCGCTCACCAGCACCGGCAGGATCGTGAAGTGGACATGGTCCACGGCCTCCAGGTTCATGATCAGGCCGTACATTTCCCCCTTGATGAGCTGTCCTACAACGCGGCTGATCTCGGCCATCATCGCCGCGTCGATCTCTCCTTCGAGATTCATCTGATAGACTTTCAGTTTCTGCTCCATCACCTATAGCCCCAAAGATGAAAGCGTCTCGCCTATCTTGTCGATGTTCTGCGAGTTCCTGGCCTCCCATACCGCGCTGTCCCAGATCTCGATCTTGTTGATAATGCCCACGAGCAGCACCGTCTTGTTGATCGCGGCGCGCTCCCGCAGCGCCGGCGGGATCAGGATCCGCCCCTGCTTGTCCAGTTCGCATTCGCTGGCGGACGAAAAAAAGAACCGCATGAATTCCTTCACTTCCTTCTGCATCATCGGCAGGGTCCGGATCTTCTCTTCGAGCTTCTCCCATTCCTCGAGCGGATACACGGCGAGGCAGCGGTCAAAGTCGAGGGCAAGCACGAGCCTGCCGTCGTACCTGTCCGCGATGATGTCGCGGAACTTCGACGGCACGCTCACTCTGCCCTTGGAATCCACGGAATGCTCGAAGCTGCCTCTGAACATACCTCTCCCTACCAATATCCACTTTTTCCCACTTTATACCACTCGCTGGGCAAATTATATCGTCGTGTCCTGGTGATGTCAAGAAAAAAGATTAATATTTTGAGAAGTTACAGGGTGGGACGACTGCGCCGGCCTGAAGGGGGCACGGTTTTTTGCGTGACAACCCTGACGGAAGGCAGTACTATGAAAACCGCAAGCCGGGAAGGCGGCTGCAGCCGGTGAACGAGGGCCAGGGAATGCAGGATTTTTTCATTACAGCGGACGAGGAGCATATCCGCAAAGAAAAGGCCAAAGCCCGGGAGCTGCGCGGTTCGCAGTGGTGGAAGCGCAGACGCTCAACAGGCATCTGCCATTACTGCAACGGCACGTTCCGTCCTGACGAACTGACCATGGACCACCTGGTCCCCATTGTGCGCGGAGGGAAGTCGGTGCACGGCAACGTGGTGCCTGCCTGCAAGGACTGCAACAATAAAAAGAAATATCTCCTTCCCATGGAGTGGGAAGAATATCTGCGGTCTCACCAGAAACCGCATGAATAGCCAGCGCCGGAAGCCCCTGCCTGTGCCGTTCACTCTTTCCTATGCAGGCCACCTTCTAATCTAACCATAACGCTTGACAGCCCCAATTCAGCCCCTTGCCATTTCTTCTTTTTTATAGTACCTTCGAGCCATCAGGATGACACAGGAACCACACTGCTTACCCGAGCATTGATCACCATGATGAGAAGCGAACGCATGCAGCCAGCAGACCTCGTGCTTGCAGGACAGCGCCTCCATGTCAGGACAGCTGGGGCCGGACCTGCGCTGCTGCTGCTCCACTCGGCATGGGGCGACGCGGAGTTGAGCTGGTCCGCCGTCTGGGACGGCCTCGCGCGGTCCTTCCGCGTCATCGCGCCGGACCTGCCGGGCTTCGGCGCATCACCGCCGCTGCTCCGCCCGTCGCTTGCGTCATACACCCTGGTTCTCAAGGAACTGCTCGACAGCAAGAACATGGACAGCGCGATCGTCGTGGGCAATTCCTTCGGCGCTGCTGTGACCATCGAGTTCGCTGCTTCCTTCCCGGGGCGCGTTCAGCGCCTCGTGCTCGTGAACGGCGGCTACCTGCCCGCACTTCCTGCATTCCTCAGAAAACTGTTCACCTCGCGCCTTTTCGAGAAGCGGTTCCGCGCCATGATGCGCGCTATGGCCTACTCGGACAAGGCGCTCGCAAAGGCCTTCCCTGATCCTGCAAAGCTTCCTCCCGGCTTCTTCGAGCGGATACAACGGAACGAAGAGAAGCATTCGCGCATCGTCTTCGACACCTTCATCAGCCAGGCCCGGCCGCAAGCCAGACCGCCGGTCCCCGCTGCCATCATCTGGGGCACCGGCGACCGGCTTACCGGCATGAGGCAGGCAGCAGCCCTCCGGAAATGGCTCGGCATCGCTGAACTCGTGACCGTTGATGGCGCCGGCCACATGCCGCAGGTGGAGCGGCCGAAGGAGTTCTCCGAGATATTGAAAAGAGAAGCAGAAACACCAAGAAAAACCACTGCTTCATGCTTCAGCTGATGGATATTATCGGATCGCTCAGGGAGGATATCAATGAGCTTCTTCGATTTTCTTCGAGAACTGCGCACGGGCGAACCTGATGTCGCAAAGGCTGCTAAGGCCTTGAAGGTTCTGGGGTGGGTATGCCTGATCGGCGCAGTCTGGAACTATGTCATGTCCTCCATCGGCCCCTTTGATCAAGACCCCTTCAATCTGCCCCCGGACTTTCCTTACCTCGCTCTCGTGAGCCTTTCATTCCTGGGAGGGCTCTTTCTGCTGTCTGGGCGGGGCATAAAATCCATGGAACCTTGGGGCAAAAAGCTTGCTCAGTTCGGTGTGGTCCTGCTGGTCGGCCTCATTATCGGATTCGCTGCCTTTCTGCTGTCCATGAAAGAGTTCTCAGGTTTGCGCAAGGAGATTCCCGCGGCCTTCGGCGTGTTCATAGTCATCTTCCTCGCACAGTTCGTGCTTCCTGCCTATTTCGGCATTCGATACCTGGGTCGCCTCCCGGTGGATGATAATCGCTATGCCGGGTCTGTGTATCATCCTGCTGCCGCGCGACAACCGGAAGGACCGGGTCGCAGCCGCAATAGCACTACCATGGAAAAACAGTACAAGGAAGCATTGTTTCCTTTCGGGGTTCTTGGCACCTTTGCTTTGTTGCTGGCAGTACCACTGGCAGGCATTTTGCTCGCCGAGAAATTTGCCGGCCCGGAAGTCGTTCCCTTTCTTTTTTTCCCGCTCTTCCTGCTGGTGTTCGTCGGCCCAGCTTTGTATAACCGGTCTGAATCGTCCTTCGAAAAGGAAAGGACACCGGTTGCTACCTACACCGGAGGAGGCTCCATGTTCCTCTTCAACGGATCATGGCCTTTCTTCCGGCTCCTGGTCTACGCCGACGGCGTCGAGATCCGCGTCATGTTCCATAGGTTTTTCATCCCCTACGACAAGATGGACGACCTCCCGGAAAAGATCGGCTTCTTCAGCAGTGGAATTCAGTTCAAATCGAACCTGCCGGGTGTGCCCGCCTCCATTCGTTTTTACGGATTCGGGTCCAAGAGGATCCTTGAGATGGTGAAAGAGCAGAGAAAAAGGTTTTTCGAAAAAAGCTATAGTGCTAACGCGGTTCAGCGGCGTTATTGACAGCGACAGAGAAGGCGAGGCAGAAGTGCCTGCACCTGCTGTTATTGACATTCGCATAAGTAATGCAATATAATAGAGGCATCCTAAAAGGGGGTGTCTCTATGCCACGACCGCACGGCTCTCCCATTTTGCTTGAAGAACGCCGGAAACGTGTAGTTGCGTTTCTCAAGCAGAAGTTGTCCCTCCATGAAATTGCGCGACGCATGGGTTGTCACGCAAGCAGCGTTCTTCGATGGCGCGATGCACTCAAAAGCGGCGGTCAAAAAGCGCTGAACGCGAAGCCGGCATCCGGCAGGCCGCCCAAACTGACTGCGAAACAGAAAGAACGCCTCGTTCGTCTCCTCTCCCAGGGCGCCATGGAGCATGGCTATCGGACGGAGTTGTGGACGACAAAGCGCATTGCTGCTTTGATCGAGCACCGTCTGGGGGTGAAGTACCATCATAATCACGTAGGCAAGCTCCTTCACCAGATAGGCTGGAGCCACCAGAAGCCCGAGCGTCGGGCCGTTGAGCGCGACGATGCGGCCATCAAGAAATGGAAGCGATCTGTCTGGCCACGTGTAAAAAAAAAGCCGCAAGGCTGGCAGCCCACCTCATCTTTATTGACGAATCGGGCTTCCTCCTGATTCCGTCGGTTCGTAAAACGTGGAGTCCCGTAGGACAGACGCCTATTGTGCAGCATCGGTATCGTCATGATCGCATTTCCGCCATCTCCGGCATCGCCGTCAGCCCGAAGCGATTCCATTGCACGCTGTACTGCCATCTCTACGAAGACAACATCCAGGGCGAAGAAGTCGCGGTATTCCTCCGACATCTGTTGCGTCAAATACCAGGACACCTCATCGTCCTGCTGGATAACGGAACGACCCATCGAAGCGATGCCGTTGAAGAGCTTCTTTCTCGCACATCTCGCTTACATTTGGAGCCCTTTCCATCGTATGCACCTGAGCTGAATCCGGACGAAGGCGTATGGAATCATCTAAAAAAGACTCTGGCGAACGGTCGCCCCGATACTCAGGCCGAATTGATGGACGAGCTGTCCGATGAAATCTGCAAACTGGCTTCCTCGCAGTCTCTCTTGCGCGGCTGCATCAAACAGTCAGATCTGCCTTCTTTTTTGCCTTGAAAGTTGCATTACTTATGCGTCGATCTATAATTCTCCGCAAATAAACCACGTATTATCAATGCATTAAATGACATGCATTACAAGTTTAAAGCATACTATTGATATTCTGGTTAATATATGCTAAGTATACTTAGCATATATCCAATTCGTGCTGCAACCAGAGGAAAACTTGAAAGATTTTCTTAATAAAAATGAGATGCTGGGCGTCCTCCATGGATTCAATCCCTGGTGGACAGGGAAATCCCATACCGCTCCGGAATTCAGGCGTATCGCTTTTGAGGCCTGCAGGGATTACCTGCAGAACGTTTCGCTCCGCCGGGCCGTCCTTTTGTCAGGACCCCGGAGAGTCGGAAAGACCACGGTGCTGCAGCAGATCGCCGCCAGTCTGTTGCACCAGGGCCACGATCCCGCAAGCATTTTCTACATCAGTCTCGATCATCCGCTCATCAAGCTTTTCAATATCAGAAAAATCCTCTCCCTTTACAACGAAGCTGTTCATTCTCAGGGCAAGAAGGCCTTTCTGCTCTTCGACGAGATCCAGTATGCAAAAGGATGGGAGACGGAGATCAAGCTGCTCATCGACCATCAGCCGCATTTACGCATCATCGCCACTGGCTCGGCAAGCGTGCTGCACCGGGACCGGCTCGCCGAGAGCGGCGTCGGCCGCTGGATCACCGTCCCGATCCCGACGCTCTCCTTCTTCGAGTTCGTCCACATCCGCGGCGAGCGCCTGCCCGACGTTGCGCCTGCGTTGCGTCCCACGGACCTCTTCGACATTTCGCCCCAGGAGTACACCGATCTCGCGGTGCGGTTCAGGGATCTCCTCTCCGTGTTCCAGCAGTATCTCCTTGTAGGGGGCTTTCCGGAAACAGCGCTCCTTAAGAACGTGGGACTCTGCCAGAGACTGCTTCGCGAGGATGTTGTGGAGCGCGTGCTGAAAAGGGATATGACGGCGCTCTTCGGCGTACGAAACGTCAACGATTTGGAAAAGCTCTTCATCTATCTCTGTCTCCACAGCGGCGGCATTGTTGCCCACAAGACCTGCGCCGACGCACTGGAAACGACTCCGGCGACCGTATCGAGTCACCTCGCCTTGCTGGAGCAGGCCAACCTGATCTACCGGCTGCCACCCGCGGAGGTTTCGGGTAAAAAGATCCTGAAGGCGCGGAACAAGTACTATCTCGTAGATGCGGCCCTCCGCAATGCCGTCCTGCTGAGGGGAGAGGATATCCTCACGAACCCGGATGAAATGGGAGTGATCGCCGAGACCACCGTGCTCCGACACCTCTATGCCTACTATTATCGCGACGTCCCCGAGATCGTGTACTGGCGTGACCCGGTTTCCCAGAAAGAGGTCGACATCATCGTGCGCAGCCTGCGCGCCGGCCATCCGGTGCCGATCGCCATCT
>JBBIHD010000056.1:0-10653 GCA_037447195.1 Nitrospirota bacterium
CCGCCTGCTGCCGTGATGATGCGCTTCTTCGCACCCAGTTCCACGAACAGGTTCGCAAGCACACGGGCGCGGGCCTCGGCGAGCCGGCGGTGGTTCTTATAGCGGGGATTCCTGACAGGCCTGCCGTCCGTATGCACCTCCAGGAGCATCCGGTAGGCCCGATGCTCCCGGAGCGCCTTGAAGGAAGGCGCCAGCAGGGCCTTCACCTGCTTCCGCTTCATGGCAAGAGAGGCTGATGAGGGCTTGAAGATCCCCCCGGCAGGGATCGAAAAGACCAGGGGCTCCACGGGCTGCGTGGTCCTGGTGATCTTCCAGGGAGACCGCTCGGCAAAGCGGTATTTGACCGGACCCGCGTCGGCATCATGGCAGAACAGGCAGCCGCCGAGGGCAGCAGGCCCATGGACATGCCTGCCTGTCGGGATGCCTTTATGACATGAGGCGCACAGCACATCCTCGAACTTCGCCGGATTCCGGTCAGTCGGCCCGGCATCCATGCGGTGGCAGCCCGAGCACTCGCTTTCCTGCTCGCGGGAATGAAAGGGCTGGATCGTGAATCCCGCGGGGATCATCGAGCCTGAAAGAAGCGGCACATGGCTGTAGACCGAAATCTCCCGGGAGGCCGCAAGCTTCCTGCCCTTTTTGCCCTTGGGATCATCGAAGGCAAAGTACCTGACCGTCAGGGTGTTCAGGCCAGGCCGCAGCTCCACTCCCTGCACGGCATGCCGGCCCGAAGAGGTGGCAACAGCAGGATACTCGCGGTCCCCTGCGCGGACCTGAATAAAGGGTATCTCCGTCCAGTCCGCCGCATAATCCAGCACGACGTTCACCTTGGCGCCCACAACGGACCGGTCCCGGGGGTACCTTATCACGACGTACTCGGCGCCGGCAGCCACGGCGCTTCCCGCCGCCAGCAGCGCCACTGAGACCAGCACGTTCAAGCTCGTTCGCATCGTTGGTCCCCGGCTCCCCGGCAGAGACCGTCCGGTTCAGCCACAGTCCTCCGGGAAATGCTACCTCGTATAGTTCTTTTCGCCATGGCAGCCCGGCGAACAGGCGCCTCCCCTGCGGGAAGGTATGAAGTTCATCGGCATCTGCCATCCGTTGAAGGGCACCGTCTCCTTGATATGGCGCTGCTGGCCCGAGCTTGCATGCACTTCATGGCAGGTCTTGCAGGTCCTGCCTTTTCCTTTCTTGTTCACATGCAGGAAGTGCAGGTTCCGCTCCCCGTCCCTGAAGTTGGTCGCCTTTCTGGTGCTCTGCTCCGTGAAGGCCGCGCTTGAATGACAGGTGAAGCACAATGCATACCTGTTGTCGGCATAGGATGCGTAAAACTCCGAAGGATAATATTTCGTCAGCAGCCGCCAGTAGTGGGAGCCGTGGGGCTCATGGCAGGTCGTGCAGTTCCGTTTTCGCACGGGACCATGCCAGTCCTTGTTCTTTTCGAGGAATGCCTTCATATCCGTCAGCTTCCCTGACGGCTTTTTCGGATCGCCGCCGTGGCAGCCCAGGCAGAGCTCCATCTGCGGCTGAGGGAGCAGTTTGCGATGGTCCGATGCGTGGGCGTCATGGCAGGACAGGCAGCGCTTGCCTTCCTGCGCCGGAGCGTGCTTCGAGAAGGACCGCTGGCCCGTCTGCACCTGGTTGGGATGGCAGGCAGCGCACAGCGCCGGCACTGGCGACGTCAGGAGGGAAGCGTGGGGGGACCCGTGGGGATTGTGGCAGTTGACGCAGGACTGCCTGACCGAGGCATGTACAATCTTCTTTTTCTTGAGCGCTGTTTCTTTCTCTGAATGGCACATGAAGCACAGGCGGCTGCCGTCGCTCACGAGACGCCCGGAAAAATCGCTCTGATGATTATCGTGGCAGGTGGCGCAGTCGCCGGAAGCAGCGGGCGGATGAAGAACTTTGCTCTTGAAGGCGCTGTCCGCATGGCACTGGAAACAGAGCTTCGGGGCGGGTTCGCGCAGCATCCCCTTGTTCGGAGACTGGTGCGGATCATGGCATCCTGTACAGTCGCCGCCCATGATCGGCCCGTGCACCACTTTCTTCGTATTCTTCGCCTCGTGGCACAGGGCGCACAGGTCGGCTCCCTGCTTGACAAGCGTGATCGCGAGGCCACCGGGATGCTTCGCTGCCTTGCCCTTTGCCTCGCTCACGGCATGGCATGCCGAGCACATTCCGCCCTGCACAGGCGGATGGACGGCCTTCGCCTTCCCCAGGGAGGAGTGGCACTTGCCCGTCACACAGGTGTCAGTTCCTGCCAGCGCGGACCTGCTGCAAGAAGATGCGATGCTGACGATCAAAGCAGCTGTCAGGATGCCTCCAAGACACCGGCGAAGGAACACGTTATTCACCTCACTGCTTTATGATAACTACTACATTTAATTGCATCGTAAATTGCAAGTAATGTGCCTGTCGCCAGGCCACATGATCATCGCTAACCTGCTTGTATCATTGAATTTTATTCGATTCGATAGGATTGTATAACAAGAGGGTGAGCGAATACGCTCAGAGAGTGTAGGATAATGCTCTACCTGGCGGGAACATGCCACGCTATTCTTAAACAGCGTAAGAGCGGACGCTGCCAGCTGCGGGCTACATGATGCCGAACCGCTTCATCCTGCGCCGGAAGGCATCCCGGGGCATCTTGAGCAGCGAGGCGGCCTTGGTCTGGTTTCCGCCCGCGATCTCGAGGGCTTTGCGCACAAGGGCATGCTCCACGTCTTCGATGGAGATCCCCTGCTCAGGTATCACAAAGCCTTCGAGCGATACGGGAATGCCAGAAGCCGATGCCTGCTTCTCCTCCAGCAGTTCCTGGGGCAGATGTTCAACGAGCAATTCACGCTCCACCTCAAGGATCATGGCGCGTTCTATCACGTTCTTGAGCTCCCGCACGTTCCCCGGCCATGAATAGGACAGCAGCACTTCCTCGGCCTCTTTTGAAATGCCGCTGACGCTTTTATGGCATTCCCGGTTGAAGTGATCGATGAAATAGTTTGCCAGCAGCAGCACGTCCCGGCCCCGTTCGCGCAGCGGGGGCAGCGTGATAGGAACGACCTGGAGCCGGTAAAAGAGGTCCTTGCGGAAGGCCCCGTCGCTCATGGCCCTGGACAGCTCCTGGTTCGTGGCGGATATGACGCGCACATCGACCTTGATGTCCTTCACGCCGCCGACGCGCTTGAAGGTCTTCTCTTCCAGGATGCGCAGCAGCTTGGCCTGCATGCTGAGGTCCATGTCGCCGATCTCGTCAAGAAAGAGCGTCCCGCCGTCAGCCAGTTCAAAGAGGCCCTTTTTGGCGGACTTTGCGTCGGTAAAAGCGCCCTTCTCGTGGCCCATGAGCTCGCTTTCGAGAAGCGTTACGGGCACGGCAGCGCAATTCATGGCATGAAAGGGCTTGTCAGCGCGGCCGCTGGCCCCGTGGATCGCCTTTGCCACCAGTTCCTTGCCCGTGCCGCTCTCTCCCTGGATCAGGACCGTCGTGGCGTCGCTCCGCGCGATCTTCAGGATCAGGTCCTTCACCTTCTCCATTTCGGCGCTTTCACCGACGATCGTGCCTACCTTCGCCTTGCATTCCTGGCGCAGCTGCTTCACCTGCGTCCGGAGCGAACCTGCTTCCAGCGCCTTCTTGATGACGAAGGTGATCTCCTCGAGATTAAAGGGTTTGCTGACGTAGTCGTAGGCGCCGAGTTTCATTGCCTTCACGGCCGTCTCGACCATCCCGTAGGCCGTGATCATGATGACCATCAGGCCCCGCTCCCGGGCATTCACTTTCTCCAGCATTTCAAGGCCGCTCATGTCCGGCAGCCTGTTGTCAAGCAGGATCAGATCGGGAATGTCTTCGGCGATGATATCCATCCCCTTTTCAGCTGATTCCGCCGTGGTCACCTCGTATCCCTCTTTTACGAGATGCTGCTCGAGGGTCCACCGTATCAGTTTTTCATCGTCAATGACGAGTATCTTCTGGGGCATGATGCCGGCCTCCTATGACGCTGTTTCCGACTGCGGGTGCGGCAGCGAGATCGTGAAGCTTGCGCCTTTGCCCGGAGCATTGGTCACGCTGATCTCGCCGTTGTGCTGCTCGATGATCCGCTGCGTGATGGTCAGACCCATGCCCGTGCCCTGCTGGCGCGTTGTGAAAAAGGGCCCGAAGATCCTGCTCCTGTTCTCAGGAGATATCCCCTTGCCCGTGTCGGTGAATATGATCTTCACCGCCCCCGGGGCGGCTCCTGTGGCCTCGTCGAACCGCGTTTCCACGGTGAATCGCCCGCCCTCCTGCATGGCCTGGATAGCGTTCAGGGCGATGTTCAGAAAGGCCTGCTGCAGCAGGTCCGGGTCGAGGGGAAGCCAGGGCATGCCTGCGGCGAGCTTCCGCTCCGCCGTGATGCCATGCTTCGCGAACTGGGGAGCAAGAAAATCCAGCAGCTTCCCGATCAGCTCATTGATGTCCACCAGGGTCATGTTCGGCTCCGGCGGTCGGGCAAAGGACAGCAGGTTGCGAACCGCCTTGTCCATCCGCTCCACCTGCGAGAGAACCTCTTCAAGCACGGAACGCCGCTGGTCCGTCGTCGGCATGTCCTTCTTCAGCACCTGGATCACGCCGGCGATTCCGGCAAGGGGGTTCTTGATCTCATGGGCGATGCCGGCCGCCATCTCGCCGATCGAGGCCAGGCGGTCGGCGCGCTTCATCTGTTCATAATGATACCGCTCCACTTTGCGTCGCGCCCGTTCGAGCTTTGAAAGGAGCGAATTGAAGGCGTCTCCGAGCCGTCCGATGTCGTCAGAGCTCTTGACGTGCACCCGGGCTTCAAGGCCCTTTTCCGCGCGCTCCATTGTCTTGATCAGGTCCTGGATCGGGTTCGTCACGAAGTGGGTCAGAAAGGTGGAAAGCGATATGGCGAGGACCGCCGTGATGCCGAAGGCCCAGAGGAACATGGTCTTGCTCAGCTCCCCCACCTTCTCCTGGAGCTGCTCCATCGACACATGGACGGCAAGCACGCCGTTCAGCTTCACGCGGGTCCCATGGCAGCGGGTGCAGGCCGCCGAGTTCTCGATGGGGAACAGAACGGAAAAGACCCCGTCGCTGCGCCGCTTGATGGGCTTCCGGAACTTCCCTTCCAGGAACCATTTCTGCGTGGCCGGGTCCACCTTGCGGCCGATCATCCACTTCTTGGACGACTTCAGGATCACGCCGTTGGGCGTGAATATCTTCAACTCCTGGATATTGTGATAGCCGCCCACGGCCTCGAGGATGCGCTGCACTTCCTTGCTCTTGCCTTCGAGCATGGCGTTCGACAGGCTGCGTTCGATCGTGTTCGAAATGACCAGCACGTTGTCCTCAAGGGCGTTCTCCATCTGGGACCGCTGGTAGCCGATGTTGATCCAGGTCCCCGTGCCGATGGTGACGGCAAGGATCGCGGACACGGAGATGATGATCTTGCTCTTGAGGCTGGAAACGATCCTCACGTCGTATTCACCGTCCCTCTGAGATCGCTGAGGCCGGCTGCCCCGCGCAGGACAAGGATATCTTCGATGCCGGACAGAACGTCGAGCGTGGCGCGGGGGTTCAGGAAATTCGCCGTGCCCACGGCCACTGCCGCGGCTCCCGCGATGATGAACTCCATCGCGTCCTCGGCCGTCATGATGCCGCCCATGCCGATGATCGGCAGCGGCACGCATTTGGCGGTCTGCCAGACCATCCGCACCGCCACGGGCCGGATCGCCGGTCCCGACAGGCCGCCGGTGCAGTTCGCCAGCCGGGGCCGGCCCGTGCGGACATCGATGGCCATGCCCAGCAAGGTGTTGATAAGCGACAGCCCGTCACAGCCCGCGTCGCGCGCCACCCGGGCAAAGGCCGTAACATCCGTTACGTTCGGCGACAGTTTTGCGAAGATGGGGAGCTTTGTCCGGCTCCGCACGGCGGTCAGCAGTTCATGGGTCGTTGCCGGATCAGTGCCGAAGACCATGCCCCCGGCCTTCACGTTGGGGCACGAGATGTTCACTTCCAGCCCGGCAATCCCCTCCACATCGTCAAGCCGTTCGGCAAGGGCCGCGTACTCCTCAACGGTGTAGCCGAAGATGTTGACGATCACTTTGGTATCGAACTGGCGGAGGAACGGCAGCTTGTCGCGCAGGAACACATCGATGCCCGGGTTCTCGAGGCCGATGGCATTCAGCATCCCCGACGGCGTCTCCCAGATGCGCGGCGGCGGATTGCCGGAAAGGGGCTTGAGCGAGATGCCCTTCACGATCACGCCGCCGAGCTTGTTCAGGTCCACGAACTCGGCATACTCCTCGCCGTATCCGAAAGTGCCTGACGCGGTCAGCACCGGGTTCTTGAGCTTGATCCCTGCTAACTCGACGGAGAGATCGGGGGTTCCCATTGCGGATTTCTGATCTCGGACTTCGGGCATCTTATTCCGCATTCCGCACTCCGCATTCCGCACTATTCTTGCAGTTCGGCATACTCACCATGGTAAACGCCCTCTGCTCTTAGAGCAAAATGATCTACGATGACCAGTCGAGCTCGCCGGCCTCGAAGACCGGGCCTTCCGTACAGGTCCGTTTGAATCCCCCGGTCCCGGACCTGACCGAACAGCCCATGCAGGCGCCTACGCCGCAGGCCATTCGTTCCTCCATGGATACGAAGCAGGGCAGCGACCGGTCCCGGGCAACGCGGCTGACGACCGCGAGCATGGCCCGCGGTCCGCAGGCATAGAGCACCGGCGAGGCAGCAGGTCCGCACTTCGCAAGATAATCATCGAGAATGGTCGTTACCATGCATTTCACGCCGGCGCTGCCGTCCTCGGTGGCCACTGCTATCCTGGCGCCGAACTTCCGGAAGCTCGACAGCACCGGCTGGGGCGGCAGCCCTGCACGGTCCCGGGCCCCGATGAGGAGCGGAAAGGGCCGGCCGCTGCGCCGCAGCCGGGAAGCGAAGAAATGGAGCGGTGGAAAGCCGCTGCCGCCCGCTACCAGCACCGGCGTTGCACCCTTCTCCGGCGCCGGGAAACCCCGGCCCAGGGGGCCGAGCATGGCCAGGCTGCTGCCGGGCTCCATCTGCGTCAGCAGCGACGTCCCCCGGCCTGCGACGCGATACACAAGCTCAACGGTGCTTTTGGAAGGGAGGGAAGAGATGCCGAGGGGCCGGGCCAGGAAGGGATCGAGATACTCCGATACGCGAAGCATGACGAACTGTCCCGGAAGCGCGCTGCGCGCCGCATCGGGCGCCCGCAGCACGAGGCGGTAGTAGCCCCGTCCGATAAAGGAGTGCGATATGATCTCGGCGGCATGCTGCCTATTCAAACGCAATCTGGATCTCCTGTATCTCGCACTCCATGGTCTTGGCCGGCGTCTTGATCTTGACCACGTCCCCCACGGCATGGCCGATGAGCGCCTTCCCCACGGGAGACTGCACGGAGATCTTCCCCTGCTTGATGTCCGCCTCTTCCTGGCCGACGAGCGTGTAGGTCTTGCTGTCGCCTGTATCAACATCGGTTATGGTGACCCGGGAGCCGAAGACCACCTTTTCGTTCGACAGCTTGGACAGGTCGATGATCTGGGCGTGCGAGAGCTTGTACTCCAGCTCCCGCTTCTTCGCATCCAGAAAACCCTGGCGCTCCTTGGCGGCGTGGTATTCGGCGTTCTCCGACAGGTCGCCGTGCGAACGGGCCTCTTCGATGTCGCGAATGTTCTTCGGACGCTCGACCTTCTTGAGGTAATCGAGTTCCTGCGTGAGCTTCTCGAAGCCCTCTCTGGTCATGGGAAGCTTTTTCGTCATCGTGACTGATACTCCTGAATGGTCTTGACCTGCAGCGCTTTCGCCTTCATGGAAACGATGCCCCGCACAGCGGCGCGTGCCGCCGAGATCGTCGTGAAATAGGCCACGCCCTGCATGAGCGCCGTACGCCGGATGGAATAGGAGTCCTTCTGCGCCTGGGCGCCGTGCACCGTATTGATCACCAGGGCCATCTGCATGTCCTTGATGAGGTCGACGATGTGCGGCCGGCCTTCGGCGACCTTGTTCACCGATTCGACGGCAATGCCCCGCTCGCGCAGATACTCGGCCGTGCCTTTCGTGGCGACGAGCGTGAAGCCCGCCTTTGCCAGCCCGTCGGCAACGTCAAGGGCGGCCGGCTTGTCCTTGTCCTTCACGCTGATGAAGACGCGCCCCGACCCGGGCATGGGATTGCCGGCGGCGATCTGCGCCTTGGCAAAGGACATGCCGAAATCGACGTCGATGCCCATCACCTCGCCCGTGGACTTCATCTCCGGCCCGAGGAGCGTGTCCACGCCGGGAAACTTGGCAAAGGGGAACACGGCCTCTTTGACCGAAATGTGGCTCACCTCTACTTCCTTCGTGAAGCCCAGCTGGGCGAGGCTTTTGCCGCCCATGACGCGCGACGCCATCTTGGCAAGCGGCACGCCGATGGCCTTGCTCACAAAGGGAACGGTCCGGGAGGCCCGGGGGTTCACTTCGAGGATATAGATCCTGCCGTCCTTCACGGCGAACTGCACGTTCATCAGGCCGATGACGCCCAGCTCGAGCGCCAGCGCCCGGGCCTGCCGGTCGATCTCCGTGATGATGCCCGGCGGAAGTGAAAAGGGCGGCAGGGAGCAGGCAGAGTCCCCTGAGTGGACGCCCGCCTCCTCGATATGCTCCATGATGCCGGCCACGACAACATGGGTTCCGTCCGAGATGGCGTCCACATCGATCTCAACGGCGTCTTCCAGATATTTGTCCACGAGCACGGGCCGATCCGGAGACGCCTTCACCGCCCGGGACATGTAGTTCCTGAGGCTCTCCTCGTCGTAGACGATCTCCATGGCCCGTCCGCCCAGCACGTAGGACGGCCGCACCATGACCGGGTAGCCGATGCGGTTCCCGATCTCGACAGCCTCCTCGCAGGACAGGGCGGTCCCGCTGTCGGCCTGCAGAAGATCGAGCTTTTCCAGCAGTTCCTTGAAGCGGCGCCGGTCCTCGGCGCGGTCGATGCTGTCCGGCGACGTGCCGAGGATGCGGACGCCCGCCTTTTCGAGCGGCACGGCGAGCTTCAGGGGCGTCTGGCCGCCGAACTGCACGATCACGCCGTGCGGACGTTCACGCTGTATAATATGTAAAACGTCTTCCAGTGTCAAGGGTTCGAAATAGAGCCGGTCCGACGTGTCATAGTCCGTGCTGACCGTCTCGGGATTGCAGTTCACCATGATCGTCTCGTAGTCGTCTTCCTTCAGGGCCATGGCCGCATGGACGCAGCAGTAGTCGAACTCGATGCCCTGCCCGATGCGGTTCGGCCCGCCGCCGAGGATCATGATCTTCCTGCGGTCCGTCGGGCCTGACTCGTTCTCCGCCCGGGCCGCCGGCGCCGCTCCCGGCCCCGTGCCGCGGAAGAAGGGTTTTTCATAGCTGGAATAGAGATAGGGCGTATGGGCCTCGAACTCAGCGGCGCAGGTGTCCACGGTCTTGAAGGCCGGCATGATGCCGAGGGAAATGCGCGCCGAGCGCACAGCCTCCTCGGTCGTCGTGAGCAGCTGGGCGAGCCGCCGGTCGGAAAAGCCGTATTCCTTGGCGCGCCGCAGGGGATGGTCCAGCGACTGCGTCCCCGTCTCGAGCAGGCGGGGCCCCAGTTCCCTGATCGCCTTTTCCTCGTCGACGATCTGCTTGATCTGGACCAGAAACCAGGGGTCGATGCCGGAGAGATCGAATATCTCCTCAATGGTCATGCCGGTCCGGAGCCCGTCGGCGATATACCAGATCCGCTCCCAGTTCGGCACGCCGATCTTCTGTCGAATGTCGGCCGGAGCCGATTCCGCGTCCCCGTCCCGCTCGCGGCGCGATTCAAGACCGTACCGGTCGATCTCCAGGGAGCGCAGCGCCTTCTGGAAGGATTCCTTGAAGGTCCGGCCGATGGCCATGGCCTCGCCCACGGACTTCATCTGCGTGGTGAGCGTTGCGTCGGCCTGGGGGAATTTCTCAAAGGCAAAGCGCGGGTACTTGACCACCACGTAGTCGATGGAAGGCTCGAAGGAGGCCGGCGTGGCCTTGGTGATGTCGTTCGGGATCTCGTCGAGCCTGTATCCCACGGCGAGCTTGGCCGCCATCTTTGCGATCGGGAACCCCGTGGCCTTCGACGCCAGTGCGGAGCTGCGGGACACGCGGGGATTCATCTCGATCACGACCATCCTGCCGTTCCGGGGGTTCACCGCGAACTGGACGTTCGAGCCCCCTGTCTCCACGCCGATCTCGCGGATGATGCGCAGCGAGGCTTCGCGCATGATCTGGTATTCCTTGTCCGTCAGGGTCTGGGCCGGGGCCACGGTGATGCTGTCGCCTGTATGGACGCCCATGGGGTCGAGGTTCTCGATGGAGCAGATGATGACGACATTGTCGGCCATGTCGCGCATCACTTCAAGCTCGTACTCCTTCCAGCCGAGCACGGACTCCTCAGCACCTGCTTCACCGGGCTGGCGTCGAGGGCCCTGACGATCATCTCGGCGTATTCCTCCCGGTTGTAGGCAATGCCGCCGCCGGTGCCGCCGAGGGTGAAGGCGGGCCGCAGGATCGCGGGGAATCCGATCTCGTCGACGATCTCATGGGCCTGATCCACCGTCGTGGCAAGGCCGCTTTTTGGCACTTCAAGCCCGATCTCCTGCATG
>JBBIHD010000057.1:0-10602 GCA_037447195.1 Nitrospirota bacterium
GATCATGCCGTATACTATGCCTTAAGTTCCCTCATGCGTCAACCAGGAAAAACAACAGCCACGCAGCCCGTCAGGCAGCGAGCGCAACGGCAGCGCGACGGGGCGGCGGTCGGCGAACGACAGGCGCGCGCTTCTGAGCGCCCCGCATATCGTCCGAACGTGATAGCCTTTCAGGGACAAGGCTCATGACTGCACACTGCCGCTGAGCGGTCTGCGCGCTTGCGCGGCTGAGCGAGCGGATCGTTGCCCCCGGCAATAGGATTGCAGAAATGTCTTCATGCAGCAGCGAGCTTCCGCACAAAGGCGATCTCGTCATCAGGTGTTTCCACAAGCCCGTCGAGCTTTGCGTCCTTGAGGCGCGACAGGATCTTCTTGTACTTCGGCCCCGGCGGAATGCCCAGGGTCTTGAGATCCTCTCCGGTCAGGGAGACCTGCACGGTGCGCAAATGGGTCAGATAGAGGGAGATATACTTCCTGGCGCTGTCCTTCCTGGCCTTTGCCATCATCAGCAGCACGGTCTCGATGTCAAGGGGCTGCAGCCGGTCATAGACGCTGCTGGGCAGCATGTCAGGGTCCCGGTAGAAATCATACAGCACAGCGCGGTACGCTGCGCGCGATCTCATGATCTTTCGCCTGATGCGAGGCGGCGCAGCCAGCCGCTCCAGGGCATCCTCCGCCGCCGGGTCCTTCAGCCGGTCAAGGAAGGCAAGGAAATAGACGAACCATTTCTCGACAGTGATGTCCAGGTAGAGCAGCCGGAACCAGGTGAGCGTTTCTCCGATGCGATCATAGAGCCGCTCCACTTCGCCGGTGTATCGCGCCGAGGGATGGATGAACTTCAGCAGATCGTTCTCGGCCAGGCGCTTCAGGAGCCTGCCGGGCTCCGCTTCGGAGAACAGGAGCAGAAGCTCGGCATAGATGCGCTCTCCGGAAAGGCGCGTAAAGAGCCGCATCTTCACGGCCGTCTTGATCAGGTTCTGGGTGTGCTTGCTCAGCCGGAAATCGAAGCGCTGCTCGAACCGCAGCGCGCGGAAGACCCGGGTGGGGTCTTCGACAAAGGAAAGATTGTGCAGCACGCGGATGATCCGCTCCTTGAGGTCCCGCAGTCCGCCGAAAAAATCGATCAGTTCGCCGAACCTGCTGCGGTTCAGCCGCACGGCCAGGGTGTTGATCGTAAAGTCCCTCCGGTACAGGTCCTTCTTGATGGACGACAGCTCCACCGTGGGCAGGGCCGCGGGAGAGTCATAATATTCAAGCCGCGCCGTGGCAATGTCGAGCTTCAGCCCGTCGGGAAGCGTCACCACCGCGGTGCCGAACTTCTGGTGCGACCGCATCCGGCCGCCCAGTTTCTTCACGAGCATGCCGGCAAATACGATCCCGTCCCCTTCCACGACGATGTCGATATCAAGGTTCGCGGCGCGCAGCATCAGGTCGCGCACGATCCCCCCGACGAGGTACACGGAAAATCCCGCTTCGTCGGCGCTGTCGCCCACGGCGCTCAGCACGTCGCGGACCTTCCGGGGCAGCCGTTCCGCCATGGCGCCTGCAACGTTGCGCGACGCCTGCGGGCCCGTCCCGCCCGGCTCAGGAAGCTCGGCCAGTTTCCCTTCGTGGAGGGACCGCAGCAGGTCCGTGCGCGTAATGGCGCCCACGAGCGCCCCCTTCCCGTCCAGGACCGGGATGAACCGCTGGCGCTCCTCCAGCATGATATGCTCCACCCGGTTCATGGGCGCATCGGGAGTGCAGGTCATGATGCCCGTGGTCATGAACTCATCGGCCTTCTGCCTGCCGAGGCCGTGGAACAGGGCCTTCTGGACCACTTCGCGGGTGATGAATCCCTGGAACCTGGCGTCCTGCATCACCGGAAGCACGTTCACGCTGAAGCGCGTCATGGCGGCCCCGGCCTGCTGGATCGTGCTGCCGGCGGGAATGGTATTGACCGGCGACGTCATCACGTCGCGCGCGATCCTGCCCGGCCGAATGTGCTTCTTCAGCACATCGATCAGCTGTTCCCGGGCCTGCAGGTAGGTCAGCTCCCTGACCGACGCCGAGGCAGCCGAAGGGTGGCCGCCGCCGCCCAGGGGCTCCAGAACCATGCCGGCATTCACCTGCGGGATGCGGCACCGCCCGATGATCTGCGTCTTGTCCTCCATCTGGACGACGAGGAACAGGGCGTCCAGACTCTCCATGTCCCTCATCTTGTGGGCCAGCACCGCCAGATCAGGCACATAGTGGGGCGTGGCCATGGCCGCTATCACGACGTTCACGCCGTTGATGTCGTACTGTTGCGCGCTCTTGAGCAGGTCGTTCAGGATCGAGATCTGCTCCGCTGTCAGCTCCCGGGACAGGAAATCCGACAGGATATTGAGATTGGCGCCCTGCGAGATGAGATAGGCCGCTGCAAGAGCGTCGCGCTCTGTCGTGGACACGAACGTAAGGGAACCCGTTTCCTCGTAGATGCCGAGGGCATAGATCGTCGCCTCCATGGGCGAGACCGGGATGTTCTTCTGGCGCAGCAGTTCGACCATCAGCGTTGTGGTGGCGCCCACCGCTTCCACCTTCTCGAAGTCGCCCCGCACATCGCCTTTTGCCGCAGGGTGATGATCGTAGACATGGACCGTCACTCCCGGCCGGCCAAGGGCCTCGCTTAGCTTGCCGAGGCGGGAGGGATTGCGGTTGTCCACGATGATGAGCATGGTAACATCAGCGACATTGATATTCCTGAGCCGTTCGAGGTCAACGGCATAGAAGGCCGATTCCAGAAAAAAATCCCGCATGCTCTTTTCCTGCGAACCGGGAAAGACCAGCTTCGCTTCAGGATAGAGCTTCTTTGCCGCCAGCATGGACGCCAGGGCGTCAAAGTCAGCGTTCGTATGGCTGGTGATGATCTGCATCGTTTAACCTCGGAATGCGGAATGAATAAACCGAGGGCCGGAACCTGCCTGGCTCCGAACTCCGCACTCAGAACTCCGAACTTATCCCCGGGGATGATGCTTCTCGTGTATCCTCTTCAACCGCTCCCGCGACACATGCGTATATATCTGGGTGGTGGAGATGTCGGAATGGCCAAGCATGGCCTGCACGGCCCGGAGGTCGGCGCCGTTGTCCAGCAGGTGGGTCGCAAAGGAATGGCGCAGCGTGTGGGGCGAGATGTCCTGCCGCACGCCTGCGGCGCGGGCGTGGAGCTTGATCCGCTCCCAGAACATCTGCCTGGTGATGGACCGGCGACGGGAACTGATAAAGAGATGCTCGGAATCCTCCCCGTTCAGCAATGAGGGCCGTGCGGCGTCCAGGTACTTCCGCAACGAGGCGACCGCTGCATCGCCCATGGGCACGGCCCGCTCCTTCGCACCCTTGCCCAGCACGATCAGGAACCCCCGCTCGAGGTTGATGTCCTGGAGCTTCAACCCCACCAGTTCGCTCACGCGCAGGCCCGTGGCATAGAGCAGCTCCAGCATGGCCCGGTCACGCAGGCCCAGCGGCGTTGCCGGATCAGGCTGGCGCAGCAGGGCCTCCACATCGGCGCTGTTGAGCGTTTTCGGCAGCCGCTTCCATCCCCGCGGAGTCTCGAGGTTCACCGTGGGGTCCCTCTTGGCCAGGCCGTCGATCAGGAGATACTTGTGCAGCCCCCGCACTGCAGCGAGGTTCCTGGCCGCCGAAGGCGGCGCCATCCCCTCGGCGGACAGACGGGCCAGAAAGGCCGCCACATCGGACGGGGTTATCCGGTCCGCGTCACGGCCCTTCATGAACTCCAGGTACTTGCGCAGGTCCCGCTCATAGGACCGGAGCGTGTTCTCGGCAAGACCCTTCTCCACGGCAAGGTAGTCCAGGAACCTTGTGAGCAGGTCTTTATCCATTAGTATTGTCGGGAATGAACCTGATGATCATTCTACGTGATAGGCGGGGAAAAGGCAAGAGATGCACAGGAACTAACGGCAGATGCGGGAGCAACCATGTGGGTGTCAACCCTGTAGCGGTGCGCTCACTGGATAATAAAATCTAATGAATATTCCGCAGAGGAGCCTTCGCTGTCCGTTACAGTAACTGACAGGGACTGTGTGCCCTTGAATTCTTTCGGAACTATCCACCTGAGAAACCCTGTGTTCGGATCGATGGACATTCCCGCAGGTGCCGAGTTGATGGAATACGCCAGCTCCGTCAGGATCAGAGGCCCTGACCTGATAAGTGTAGATCGATCCATCGAAGCTGAATTCGCGGTGCGCAGTGATCATGGGCCGCCTATTCCCGATCTCCCTGCGAATGACCATGGATTCGCCATGGTCCGTGCCGTCAAAGGGTGTGATCTTCACGGTGACCTCGTCGCCCCTTTTGAGCGGCCCCTCGATGCTGCTCCCGGAACCAGCGGGCTTTCCATTCTTCGTCCATTCAAAGATGAACGTCACTATATCATTGTCCATATCCTGACCGACAGGCTCGACCCTGATCGTTCCGCCTGCGGAGTTCGATTCCGGGTTCACATCTACCTTTGCGATGACGGGCGGGGAATTCATGATCTCGATTTCATCAGACTGTATCTCCTGCCCGTCGAAAAACGCGCGGGCCCGGATGGCATCCCCTTTTTCAAGCGCCGCGAGACTCAATTGGGGGCCCGTTTCCCCCTCCAGAGGCCTGCCGTTCACCAACCAAACCACCGTGGCCTTTGATAGATCAAAGCCCGTTGCAATCAACCCGACTGCAGAGCCGCGTACAATTTCTTGCGGAGTTACTTCAAGAAAATACGCGCCTTCCCCACCCGGAGAAGCAGCGCCTGCAGCGGAGGATTTCCGCGTGGCTTGCCCTGGATCACAGGAAAGGAAAAGGGATGTTGACAGAAGGGCAATTATGACAAGATAGCGATTTCTCATTGTCGGATTAAAGCAGTAAGGGATCAATACTGATACAATATCTGGAGTTTTGCCTTTTCCTGGGAATTAGCGCTGTTCTCGGTCAGCACTTCTATGGTATACAGGTTCGGAATGCCCGCTACTTCGATCGTCTCACCCTGGTTGTTCACCACCCCGGCGCCGCGAAGTCCTGCGTCATTGCCCACGGGGCTTCCCGAGACCGTATCTGCTATCCGTGCGTATACGTCGTATTGAATTCCTGAGCCGATCCTGAATTTCATGTCATAGGTGGAGGCTGTTTTCGGATCTATAGTGAGCGTTTTTTCCTTGCCGCATTCAGTGGACCACGCAGAGAACGATGTTCGCAGTTTTGTCTGAAGGCCCTCATAATCCAGTCCTGCGTCATTACCTTTGCATTCCGGGGCAGTCGTAATGGCAGCAGTAATGCCCGCGCCCGCTGCGTTCATCGCCGTAAAGAGGCCCTCAATGTCGGTAAAGTCCTTGTCCTTCATGGAAACGACCTGCAGAACTATGTCCTTGCCGCCCATACCCGCTTCAAGGGCAGTTTTATACCGCTTCTGGACCCCCGACACCTGCGTGCCTACGGTAACCAGATATATCAGCGTCGTCATCAGGGCCAGCCCGATGGCAGACAGCACCAGCACCATCACCAGGGCAATGCCCTTTTGATTGCCCTGTGCGGAAAAGGAATTGCGCATTAGAAATCTATGCTTGCTGATATTCTTCATAGTGCCGTCCTTTAGCCTCTTCCAACCGTCCGACCCTCGTGTCTTCTTGCGTTCCTTACCTGGTCAACATCCGGCATCATGCCTTACTTCAGGTTCTTCGGCTTGACGATCAGGGTATAAAGTTTCCAGCGGTAGTTGACGTCGGCGCCAAGGCCGAAATCCCTGCCCGCACCTATGCCCGCATCGCCCACACGGATCGTCGCCACGGGATGGATATAGTTTTTGTCTTTCTGGCCTTCATGGGCGAGGATGTATACGCGGACCTCTTTCACCTGGTTGCGTATCTCCTCGGCCGTGAGTTTCTGCCCGGACGTGCTGTCGGTCAGGACGCCCGTTACCGAATCTATCTCACCGTTGCCATCCCTGTCGAGCCGGAACGCAACCTGCATATCCGCAACGCAGTCGAGCAAGGGAAGAGGTAAAGCCCGTTCACCGTTCGCCTGGCTGATGATCCCCTTGAAAAGAATACCCGCCTTCGGCGCGCACCGGTCCGGCACCGTTGTCGATCCTGTGCGATCCAGGATATAGTAATCCGCCCTGTTGAATGGCATCCTGAGATCACTATCAGGGTCAACGCCGTACACAAAATTATAACCCGAGCTCGGAGTAAAGCCCGTCCTCGCGTTATACATGACCTTCCAGTTTCCGCCGGAGTCAACGAGGGTCCTCCGGTTGCCGTCATCTGTGCCGGGAGAGATGACAATGACCCGGTCATCCCCTGCCAGGTCCTCGGCAGAGGCGTCCCACGTCTTCGGGTTGTCGTCTTGATCGATATAGGTCCATTTCTGTGAAGCGGCGCTCCGCGCCACGTTCGTGGCCTTGATCACCAGCACATCGGACCCATTGGTTCCCACTCCGTCACCGCTCACCAGCGCACGGGGGACGTCCATGGGAGCTGACGATTTTGCATCGTTATACTCCGATGCGCCGGCGGCCGATGCTTCCGCATAGGATACGCCGGAAGACAGCCTCCAGGGCAGGCCAAAGCCCGCATTCTCAATGTCCTGCCGGAGCATCTCAAGCCCGATGATGCCCTCGATGTTTGACTCGGCTATCTTGCCCTGCTGCTTGAACTGTGTGAGCGTCGACGTGAACATCTGGACCACGCCGGCCATGACCAGGCCGAATATGGCCATCACGACGATCAATTCCACCAGCGTAAAACCGCTTTCGCGCCTCATGTGTTCCTCCTGCGGATGGACGTGATGCTGTGGGTGGAGGATTTGCCCTTGTAGGTCCAGGTCACCGTTACGGTCACCTGCTTTGCGTCCGCTGAAATATCGCGCACAATTCTTCGCACTGCGTAGGAAACCGACCCAGCCCGGTGCTTGCGCTCGACCGTCGGCTCCGCGGCGCCGGCCGCCCCTGTGTCGGTCAGGCTGGCAAAGGGAATGTTCCTGATCTGGTTCATCGTCCCCTCTGCCACGCCGCCTGCCTCGTCGCGCAGCGAGTTCGCAACATTTGTGTGAATGCTCAGGGCCGAGGTCTGCAGCATGGCCAGGGCCGCGATAAGCAGTATCACCATGGCGATCAGGACCTCGATCAGCGTCATGCCCCTGTTATTTCGCAATGCAGTCTGTCCCATTATATTTCCCCACTCTGATCCGCGTTGTATACAATACGATACAGTCGACAGCGGCGGACACGCCTCTTGTATTCATCCTGATCGTTGCCTCGGGGCTCACCAGCCCGCGGGAATCCAGTACGATGGTCCCTGTCCACGCAGAAGTGAACTTCAGCGGCTTTTTCGGGTGGCTTGTGTCCCCTGCATCAGGCGCATTTCCTCCGGACTCGTTCGTGTCCTCTGCCAGCGTGTAGCCGTCCGCCGCCACCGTCACAAATCTGGCCGTATTCTTCTGCAATGCCTGGGCCCGGGCATCCAGAAGGTCCACGTGCATGGTGCGCACCTGGGACTCGAGATTATACTTCTGGCGCCACGTATTATACGCAATACCCGCTATGGACATCAATACGCCCACGATGGTAATGACCATCAGCATTTCCGTCAAGGTGAAGCCGTTCCGCTTCATGGGCAGCCCCGGCGTTCCGTCCGAAGTGAAGGCCATTATCGCTCCTTGATATGCACGGTCTTGTTCACGGCGCTCCGCGGCGCGATGATGCCGCCGCCCGGTCCCGGAGGCGCCCCAGGCCCCACGTCGCCCCTTCTGCCCTGCTTTCCGGTGAATGCATCTTTCAGGTTCACCTGCACGATCTGGCCTTTTGAGAGCTGAATGACGAGCGTGCCGAGCAGCAGATCGGCGGCGGAACCGCCGGTGTCGTATTTCAGGCCCCAGATAAAGGTCCTGCCGGTCAGGGCGCATTCATCGTCATAGGGCTTATAGGTCGTAAAGAACACCACACCCGTGCCACCGGCCGAGGGATCGGTAATGACGCGTTCGGCATTGTAGGCCCGCTCCAACTCAGGCGCATGGGTCGCAAGACCGGCGCTGTCGAGTGAAATGTACCATCCGTAGTAGTTTGCGGCCGTCGGGTTTGAAACTGCATTCGTTGCATCGGTCACGTCTACAAGATCGCTCAGCGTCCTGGTCGTGGTGCACCCCCGGTCGATGCCTGTTTCGCCGAAGCAGGGGTCCTTCATGCCGAGGAGATGGCGCTGGCCTGCGCCGTCGTCGGCGCTGCCGCTCTTTTCAAAGAAATACCTGCCGGTCCCGAAGAAGAGCCAGAGCGTTTTTGTTTCCGAGTTCAGCAGCTTGCGCACCGACGCAGTCACCGGCCCGATGCCGTCTATGACCGTGCTCACGGTCCAGTCAGCGGGATTCACGCTTTCCCTGTTCGACGCGTCCTTGGTTACGAGCCGCAGCACGCCGCCGTCAGTCCAGGTATTCCCCGCCGACGCCTTCTTCACATAGGGCATATAGACAAGATCGTCCTGATAGTCAAGGTCTTCGTCAAAAACACCGCCCACCACACTCCCGGCAAAGGCATTGGCAATCCCCGTATCAATGGTCCTGAGCAGGCTGCCCGATTTCAGGTCCAGCACGAACAGCCTCAGGTTCTGGTCTGAACGGCCCATGAACTGGCGGTCCGTGCGGCTGATGGGCCCGGTGGGCCCTGACGCCAGCACCGTAAACCATTTGCCGTTCTTTTCCGGAAGCTCATTCCCGCCGGCGTCGCGAGATTTCATGCGCAGCACCACCGGCCCGGCAGTCGAAAAACCGAGGCCTTCGTTCGCAAACTCCCACAGGAGCTTCGGATTGTTCTGGTCCGTGATGTCCAGGGCAAAATAGGAGGAATAGCCGAGATCGGCAACGGGCGTGTTCACACAGTCTTTCTCGCCGTCGCCATCCACGTCCGTGCAGGTCGTTGTGCTGTTCCTGCAGGCGCCGCCGTAGCGCATGCCCCCGATAAGGATCGTGCGCCACTGGCCGGCTGCGCGGAGGGCGCCGGATTGATCCCCTGATGCGGGATCTCCGATGCTGGCGTCGAATATATAGGGCGTCAGGTCCACGGAGTACACATGACAATAGCCCGTATCAGACATATACTGAAGATAGGGCAGCGCGTTCTTGGGAATGAAGGTCCACATCTCCTTGCCCAGGTCCGTTCCGGTCATGCGCGCCTTTTCCGTCTTTGTCTGGCCGTCCCATTTGAGCTCCAGCCTGCCGAGCTTGAAGGCATGCAGCATGCCGTCGTTGCCGCCCACGTAGACCATGTCCCTGTTCTTATAGGCCGACGTCGTTGTGTACCGAGAGGCATCGGGTGCGTCTCCCAGGGAGGAGTTCTGGTAGGGCACGCCATAGGTGCCGTCTCCATAGACCTTGTGATAGGTGTTCAGCGGCTGCCACGACGATATCCGGGGCGTCGAATTGAGAACGTCGCCGAGCTTCCAGACCCGCGCGGTCGTCTCTCCGGTGTCCAGCGTGTCGCCGTCGTTGTTCAGATCGACCTTGACGGTCCTTGACCGGTACCGATGATAGCCGCAGGCCCCCGGCGATGTACAGTTCGCATCAGTTGTGCAGATCGTGCCGGTGGCGTTGGAGCAGACCTTCATATCAACACCGCGCACCCAATTGATGATGTTCGGCGCTTCAGCCGCAGCAACATTCAACAACGAACTGAGCGTCGCCGCATTGGCTGTCGTGAAGGCTGTCAGGTTCGTGCCGCCTGTTGAGGTATAGATCGTCCTGTCGCTCGCGTCCCGCTGCCACAAGAGCGTGCCCGCCTCCCAGAGATTTCTGATCTGCTCGATGTTGATGTCAGGCGACAGGGGCGGATTTTCGGGCTTGCCGTCACCATCCGCGTCCTCCCAGCGCTGCGCCTTTGCTGTTTCAGACAGGGCGTCGAAATACATCTTCGTCACATAGTCCGTGCGCGACGTGGATGTTTTGAGATCGAGTATCTTTCCGCTAACTCCGTCGTCCTCGCGAATGCTGCTCTGCTGCAGGTTCGGGTCGACGTAGTACCAGAGGTTCGTGAGCCGGCCCGTCCACATGATCTCGTCATAGGTGGCGGAGGTGCTGCTGGCCGAATTGATGAACTTCTTCGCGGGGAAGAAGACGGCCTGGATAAGGTTCGCGCCGCTGCCTTCGCCGGAAGCAAGCACCGAGGCGGCGGTGCCCGATACGGCGCCCGCGGCGATCTCCCACAAAGCGTCCCTGAGCGCTTTCTTAAGATCATCAGGGTTCTCCGCTTTCTTCACGGTCGTGCCGCCGCTCGATGCGGTCTTTGTCAAGAGCGTCTCGGAATCGCAGTCGCCCGTCTCGTTGCTCCTGGCGCCGGCAAAAACCACATGCGTGTTGATGGTATCATTGGCCCTGGGAGCAGTCGGCGCTGCGGAAGGCGCGGTTGTGCTGAAGGTGTTGATATTCCTGTTCTTCGCGATCCAGGCCAGGTCATCGAGGTTCTGACTGCCGGCATATTTAATACAGGTGCCCGTCACCCCGGCGGCCCCGGGCGTGCGGACGGCTGCCGGCGCATACAGCGCTGCGAGCGAGGACACGGAGCTGCGCTGATCCGCTGTGGACATACCGTCACTGATCAGCAGGATA